>NZ_JBDWYG010000044.1:0-14050 GCF_039982535.1 Aliiglaciecola sp. | reverse complement strand
AACCCATTGACGGCGGTGCTCAAAACTCTTTCCGGTGACTTCATCCTCTCCACACAAATAAGCTCGGCGTACACAGCGAGAAACACAGTGATAGTAGGGGGTATCCGTCAAACAAATTTGCCGCTTCCTTGCTAAAGGCATCGTTCTTCCTGTTGAACTTAATGCCTTGAGTGTAGTTGATAGTTTGACCGTAGTGGTCCAGTTTGTGGCTGTCTAAATTTGAAGCTTCACGGTCTAGTTTGTGGCTGTCTAAAATTGAAGCTTCACAGAAACAGTGGCTGTCCAATAAAAAAGGCTACTCCTTAACGGGAATATCTTCGAGTAACTTTTTAATTGCTGTATTGTTGTTTAAGTTTGCTAAATCCATGAGGTAGCTTTTTTCAAGGGCTTGCATTGGCTGTCCTGATAGAAGCTCTTTTACCGATTGTTCTTCACCATTCACAATCGCTGTTTTTAGTGCAGCAAAATGCATAAAGTTATTGTCATCTTGATTCGAGTTTTCCGGTGTCATTTGTTGCTCCCAGGTTAATTTTTAATCCCATAAAGTTTAAATATTAACCTAGCATATTAGGCGGTGTTTTAAAAATCTGCGCTATCTTTTATCATTTTCATCACCATTTCTGCGCATGCTTTCAAACAACGAAGGTTCCCAAGGCCGCATGGCCATAAGTATGCCCATATGTTGACGTTTAGATAATGGTAAGGAGGCATCTTCTTGGTTAAGATCTGACGCTTCTTTAGTGAGTTGATTTAACTTACGTTGAATGATCTCTATTGAGGTTTGCGAATATCGACCACGGATATAAAGCCTGAAATTCCACTTTTCATCCTTTTTCGGCGCCATGAATTTCACCATAACCTCTTGTTCCATAAATTTCTCTAATGGACCACCAGGTATCCACCTAAAGTCTTGGGCAATTAAGGTTTTATAATGGTTGTTGGGCAATAAGCTGATAATTTTAAGCTTGTCTAATTTTGCTAATAGGCGGGTACATTCAAATTGATCAATATCGTAATGTTCGATTAATTCCTCAAACTTCCATGAATCCCGCACACACACAGCCACCAACAATAATTTAGGATCGGCAAGTAATTGTAGTTCTTGCTCTTCGGTGAGTTGGCTGAGCTTCTCAGTTTGCTGTTGTGCAACCACAAACAGATCAGAAAGTGACATCTGGAGTACGTCGCAAATTTCTTCTAAACGTTCCAATGTAAAACTATTGGTTGAAAATATGCGTTTTATATTGGCCTCGCTCATAGCTAATTTATCGGCAAGATCTCGATAGGTAACTTGCTGTTGTTTTAAAAGTTGCTTGAGTGTTTTGCTAACCTGTCCAATTTGACTCATTTCTGCCCTTTGGTATTAAAATAATGAACTATTGGTTGACTTTTAGTATACATAAAACAACTTTGTTTACATAGGGTATACCCAGTAGCTATTGTTTATCTCGTTCACAACAAACAGGAAGAACAATATGAAACGTGTAACAAGCGCTCTAATTATGATTTTATCGATGGCATCACTAAATACTCAGGCAGCAGGCTCAGCTCATCACAGTGGTCAAGCAAGCAAACATACTGCTCTAGCAGCATCAGAAGGAGTTGCATCCACTGCTAAAGTTGCGAGCGTTGCTTTGGTCACCCCAGTGATTGTCGCTGGCGGTGTGAGTTTAGTTGCTGGAAGTGTGGTTGCCGAAGCAGGAGACGCACTAAGTGACGGTCTAAAATCTTCTCATGCCAGTTCTCATCATCACCATCATCAACATACTTTGATTATCACTGAGCATACGATCACGGCCGATCCTGCGCCCAGCCAAGTAATTAACAAAAAGTAAATTAACAGCGCTCTTTTGAATCATTTTAATAACCCTTGTAAGGAGAATAGGGAAATGAAATCTACGACAGTTTATCTATTTATTATTGTTAGCATTTTTAGTTTTATTAGCCCCAATGCATTGGCTGGAAGTCAAAGTGATGCACCTAGTCAGCATGCACCAGAACAAATTATTAAGTTTGCAAAAGACGTAGAAAAGTATGCCGCATCTAAAGGCGCTAGAGCATTTATTATTGCTAGAGTGGGCAGACCAGAGAAAGATTTGCCCGAAGGTATTAAGTTTACCCATACGGCTGTTGCTCTATATTCAAATATTACCTTGGATAATGGCGAAATTGTTCAAGGTTATGCAATACATAATCTTTACCAGCAAAGCGGCAAGGCCAATAAGAGTGAGCTGGTCGTCGATTATCCAGTAGATTTCTTTTGGGGAGTACATGAATTAACTGCCGGGATTTTAATTCCTAGTGCTGAAGTGCAAGACAAATTAATTGATTTGATTGCTTCAGGAAAAGATAAAACCTTGCACAATCAAAATTATTCAGTCATTGCCAACCCATTTAATTCGACCTTTCAAAACTGTACTGAATATACTCTAGATTTGTTGAACTCGGCTATTTATAACACCCAGGACGTCGCCCAGTTGAAGGTTAACGCGAAGGCACATTTCCAAGCCCAACGAGTAAAAACTAGCCCGTTTAAGTTATTTTTTGGCTCAATGTTCATGGATGATGTCACTACTCAAGATCACAATGGCAAAGTGTACACCACCACGTTCACAACCATTGGCCAGTATTTACGTGAGAACAAGTTGGCCAGCGAGTTTATTACCTACACGGCTGATGGAGATATAAACTCTTTATAAAGTATATTATTTATAAACTTTAAGGCTTGAAATAATCTACATCTAACAACTGGGTTTATCATTCGTGTTTTTGAAGGCAAACTCTATCCATACCTTAATCAACACACGAAACAAGTGAGAATTATTATGACAACACAAACGTTAAAGACTTCGATGCAAGGGCCTACCAAATCTTATACCTATGCAGCCATTGCCGCTTTACTTATCGGTATCGGCGCGTATGGCGTGGGACTCTTCAACGCACAAATGTTACTTAATGAAAAAGGTTACTACTTGATTACCTTACTTTATGGCTTGTTTTCAACCGTATCGTTACAGAAAAACGTACGAGACAAAGCTGAAGGCATTAAAACTTCTTCTATTTACGGTACCTTATCTTGGTTATCAGCAGGACTGGCCATTGTACTCTTAGTAATTGGTTTGATTAATGCAGATTTATTATTAAGTGAAAAAGGGTTTTACGGAATGGCCTACACATTAAGTTTGTTTGCTGCTGTGACTGTCCAGAAGAATGTTAGAGATACTCAGGCGTTAAACAATGATAAAACTGATGAAGGGAAAAATTACACAGAACAAACGGAATTAGCTGCAGACTAAAATAATTAGTAATTAAAAATTCGTTAATTAAAGCCTGTTTAGCTACTAAACAGGCTTTTTGAGGTTATTAGTCCTCAACTCGGTAAGATGTGGTGATGTTCACATTACCGGCTAACATTAGCATCACTGAGCAATATTTTTCACAGGATAACTGAACCGCGCGAGCCAGATGTTTATCACTTATTTTTTCACCGCTCACCACATATTCTGCATGAATATCGGTAAATACTTTAGGTGCCGATTCCGCGCGAGTGGCCTTGAGTTCACAACGACAACTAGTTAGGGGAAGACGAGATTTTTTCATAATTTCAACTACATCAACGGAAGAACAGGCTCCCACCGATAATAGAACGGTTTCCATCGGTGTTAATTGTTCACCATTGCCATCTAATTGAAGAGTTTTACCTGAGTCTGTTTCACAATCAAACAGCATATCTTTTTGCCAAGTAACGGTCGCCTGCATTTATTGTTCCTTGTTAAGGTCGTTATAGTTTTACTATATCAGTGTGATTTTGGTTTTATCGATTAAAATACGTTTTTGCTTAAACAGCGAGCCTAAGGCCTTTTTGTAGGCATTTTTACTAGCTCCAAAGCGCTGGGTAATTTCATGGGGAGGACTTTTATCCGTTAAGGTGGATAGGCCATCATGGGCAATCAGATCATCAATTATAAGCTCGGTTAACTCTTTTCTAGCTTGCTCGTTGTGAAGCTGAAAACACAAATCGATTTTTCCGTCTTCGCGTATTCGTTTCACGTAACCTTTCATTTTTTGGCCAGTGCGAATAGGTTTAAATACTTCATCTTTAAAAATCAAACCGAGGTGCGTACCGTTTATCACTGCTTTGTAGCCTAAATCTGTGCGACCACAAATAATTAAATCCGCTTCTTGTCCGGCTTTCAGATCATTGCCGTCTTCCGATAAAAAGTCGCGAAGTTTTGTCGATGCCGCAAGTCGTCCAGTTTCTGGATCTTCAAATACATAAACCACGTATTCAATACCTTCAGACAGGGGACGTTCCTGCTCACTAAAAGGTACTAATAAATCTTTTTCTAAGCCCCAATCTAAAAAAGCACCAACACGAGTCAGGCTTTTTACTTTTAAAACAGCCACTTCATTAACCTGGGCGAGGGGGATTTTGGAGGTCGCTATAATGCGATCTTCGCTGTCATGATAGATAAACACATCCACCATTTGACCAACTTCACAACCTTCAGGTGCAGAACCATTTGGCAATAAAATACGTTCTACTTGTGAACCGTCCAGATAAAATCCAAAGGGTAATTTGTCAACCACTTCTAAGTGATTCATTTTTCCAATTTGTAGCATACACCTGACTTTTTTTAAGAATAAAGTAAACTAGCGAATCTTAGTTGTGATCTGCGAAAAAATCACTAAGTTTGAATTCGCCTTAGATCACCATTATATCTGAATTTACAAGGAGCAATAAGCGCTTGATCAAACTAAATTGTGACTTAGGTGAAAGTTATGGCGCGTGGCGGATGCCACATGACGATTTAATTATGCCTTATGTTGATATGGCAAACATTGCTTGTGGATTTCATAGTGGCGACCCACAGGCTATTCAATCCGCCATACTTTCGGCAAAACAACACAATGTGAAAATTGGCGCACACCCGTCCTATCCTGACTTACAGGGCTTCGGTCGTCGCAGTATGGCACTAACGGAAGATGAACTCATTCCGCTTTTACATTATCAAATTGCGGCATTGGAGGGTATGGCAAAGATACATTCGAAGACCGTCGATTATGTTAAGCCTCACGGTGCGTTGTATAACGACATGATGGCCAATAAAAGTTTATTTGAAATTGTGGTGAAGGCTGTCAGTCTTTACTCCGAGGCATTAGTATTGGTCGTTCAAGCTGTATCGAATTGGCAATCATTTCAACAAATAGCAGATCAGTATAACCTCGATCTTCAATTTGAAGCGTTTGCCGATAGGCGCTATGCAGAGACCGGTTTGCTTCTTTCTAGGGCGAAACCTGGTGCTGTATTGCAATTAAATGACATGTTCGCTCAGGTACAACGAATGGTAAAAAGTCAAGAAGTGGTGTCCGCATCTGGTCAAGTTTTACCCTTAAAAATTGATACTTTGTGTGTGCATGGTGACAGTGCCGGTGCGGCCGAGGCGGTAAAACATATCCGTGAATTATTATCTTAATGGCTGTCGTGGAATTATGGCTGCCCTGGAATTATGGATGTCCTAGAATTAAGGCTGTCCTGGAATTATGAATGTCCTAGAATTATGACTGTCCTGGAATTATGGCTGTCCTGGAATTATGACTGTCCTGGAATTATGGCTGTCCTGGAATTATGGCTGTCCTAGAATTATGGCTGTCCTAGAATTATGATTGTCCTGGGATTATGACTGTCCTGGAATTATGACTGTCCTGGAATTATGGCTGTCCTAGAATTATGACTGTCCTGGAATTATGGCTGTCCTGGAATTATGGCAGCGGGAGCGGCCGAGGCGGTAAAACATATCCGTGAGTTATTATCTTAATGACTGTCCTGGAATTATGGCTGTCCTAGAATTATGACTGTCCTAGAATTATGGCTGTCCTGAAGTTATGACTGTCCTGGAATTACTAGAATTATGAGAAGCGAAGCAATTAACATAAATGTAGCCAGTGAAAATGCCGTTATTGTCTATTTTGATGGGCCTACACTGAATCATAAAAATCAACAAGTAAGTATGTTTGTGCATTTATTGGAACAAGCTGACACGCCTTGGTTGTTAGACATTATTCCTGCTTATCACTCGGTATTAATTACCTATGACATATTTCTCACAGATTATTTTGCAGTAAAAGCGCAAGTACTCGGGTTAACTAAAGCGCTGCAAGTTGGCGAGAGTGAACAAGCTGGTTTGTCACAGGAGTCTAAAATTGTAGAGATTCCTGTATGTTACGGTTTGTCTGAGGACAATGATTTACAGCGTATCGCTGAGCATAATCAGATCTCTGTCGATGAGGTTATCCAAATACACCAACAAAATAGCTACCGTGTTTATTGTTTAGGCTTTGCCCCTGGGTTTGCATTTTTAGGGGAAACCGATGAAAAAATCGCAACTCCAAGGTTAACCAGTCCACGTAAAAAAGTGCCCAAAGGTGCAGTGGCCATAGCTGATCGGCAAACCGCTATTTATCCTAATGTGTCGCCGGGAGGATGGAATATTGTTGGTGTCTGCCCGTTAGAATTATTTGTCCCAGAACAAACTTCTCCTTCTCCTTTTAAAGTAGGTGATACCGTTAGATTTAAACCCATTAGCGAAGATAGGTATTATCAAATTCTGGAGCAGAATTCGTGACTGATGTTGTTGAAATAATAGCGACCGGTTTGCAAAGTATTTTAGTGGATGCTGGTCGAAGAGGTTATCAACACTTAGGGATCACCACTGGAGGGCCAGCTGATCGACGAAGCTGCCAATGGGCCAATTGGTTGTGTGACAATCAAAACATCGCCCCAAGTATTGAAGTGATTGGTTGTGGATTTAGTTTCAAAAGTCTTTCTGAATGCCAAGTGGCTGTTACAGGGGGGGCAACGGAAGTTTGTATTAATGGTCAACAGCAGCCATCGTGGCGCAGTTTTCAACTGCATTCAGGCGACATTGTTACCATTAAAAAAGCAGATAATGGACTACGTAGTTATGTGGCTGTCCATAAAGGATTTGATGTTGGCGAAATCTTTGGAAGTTGCACAACAGTGATACGGGATAGGCTAGGTGGCTTAACAAAAGACGGCCAAGCGTTGCAGCAGGGGGATAGAATTGCATTCTATAGTCAAACTCCTGCTACTGACCCCAAAACGCCAAAAATTGCTCCTCTTGCTGCTCAAAGAAGTGTTAAAGTTGCGGTCAACAGTGAATTAACCTTGAGATTAGTTGAAGGGTATCAAGTTAATGATTTTACCCCTGTGGCTTTACGACAATTTTATCTTCACCAATACATTGTCAGCCCTGACTCAAGTCGAATGGCGTGTAAATTGACTGGCAATCCTATTGCCGCACCAAACCAACCCATGTTATCTGAAGGTATTACCCGCGGAGCAGTGCAAATTCCTCAGCAAGGCTTACCCATCATAATGTTGGACGATCGGCAAACGGTAGGAGGCTACTTTAAATTGGGGAGTGTGTTGTCCATTGATTGTGATTTGTTGTCTCAAGCTACGCCAGGTTGCAAAGTCACTTTTTCAGCAGTGGATATTCAAACCGCCCATAACTTAGTCAATTTAGCTGAGATTAAACACGCTAATCTATTCACTCAAATTCATTCTAATTAACATTTTTGGCCGCAATATGACTGAAGCAACTGTATACCTCAATGGCAAATTTATGCCTCAAAATGAAGCGATGATATCGCCACTGGATCGTGGTTTTTTATTTGGAGATGGGATTTACGAAGTGATCCCAGCCTATGATCGCAAAATGGTTGGTTTTGGCCCACATATCGCCCGCCTACAAAGTAGTTTAACCGCCATTGGTATTAGCTTAGATTGGTCTGATGAAAAGTGGCGAATCATTTTGTCTGAACTTTTGGCGCAAAACAGCGGCGATAGCTTAGCGGTTTATATTCAAGTAAGTCGCGGTGTGAGCCCTAAACGCCAGCATGGTTTTCCAGATAATGTTGAACCAACCTTGTTTATGATGTGTTATGCCATCAAAGCACCAGTTAACTATGATGATAATAACAACAAAGGATTAGCCTTGGTAAGTCAGCAAGATTTACGTTGGCGGCAATGTCACATCAAGTCGACTTCTCTGCTAGGTAACGTTTTGCATTATCAAAGTAGTCAAGATCACAAAGTAGACGAATGTTTACTTTACAATGAAAGTGATCAGATTACCGAAGCATCATCTTGCAATGTTTTTGTGGTTAAGGACAATCAGGTTTTTACACCGCCTTTAGACTCCCAATTATTACCTGGAATTACTCGAGCCATCGTATTAGATCTTTTGAAAACCCACACTGATTATCAAGTGATGGAACAAAATATTAGTCTAGAACAAGCCCGGTTGGCGGATGAAATATGGTTAACAAGTTCGACTAAAAATATTGCTCCGGCGATAACCTTAGACGGTGAAAACATCGCCGATGGAAAGATTGGAAAAGTTTATAAACAAATAAACTCGTTATTTAATAAATTTAAATACGATTACTGATGTTTAATTCTTCACTATTTTTATTGCCCTAGGACACGCTATTTAATGACTCGCCCCACCGAGATTACAATTGATTTAAACGCCTTGATTGCTAATTGCCATTATGCTCAAACGCTATCGCCAGACAGTCACACTGTGGCTGTGGTAAAAGCCGATGCTTACGGCCATGGTGCAGCAGAAATTGCTAAAGCATTGCAGCAAAGTGTCACTATGTTTGCAGTCTCTAGCTTGGAAGAAGGTATTGAATTGCGCCAACAGGGTATTTCTCTACCGATTTTATTGTTGGAAGGGTGCTTTACTCAAGAAGAGCTATTTAATGCTTGTAAACAAGGGTTTAGCGTGGTTATGCATAACCTGAAGCAGTATCAAATGCTGGAAAGTTTGGATACCAATGCGAATATTGATGTTTGGTTGAAGGTTGATACGGGCATGCATCGACTTGGTTTTGCACCTGAACAGGTAATGGATATTTATTCAAAACTAAATAGCGCAAAACAGGTAACAAATGTGGTGTTAATGACGCATTTGTCAGCGGCTGATGAAACCAACAATAACTTTACGAATGAACAACTAGCAAAGTTTATAAACTGCCGTGAACAGTTAGAAAAGCAATTCTCTAAGTCAATCAAAACCAGCATTGCGAACTCGGCAGGGATAAAAGCATGGTCTCTGGCGCGGGGGACATGGAATCGTCCTGGCATCATGTTATATGGTGTTTCTCCTTTTATGCCTGAGGATAAATTACCTGAAGATGATATGCAGCAGCACCTAGTCCCGGTAATGACGTTTAAGTCCAAAGTGATAGCTCTACGCAACGTTCCAACAGGTGAGAGTGTGGGTTATGGCAATACTTGGGTCGCTGCCCAAGACTCTGTAGTTGCTACCATAGCCGCAGGTTATGGAGACGGTTACCCGCGCACTGCGAAGCTTGGCACACCGGTTCTGGTAAACGGTCAAAAAGCTAAACTATGCGGGAGAGTCTCAATGGACATGATAACGGTTGATGTGACAGGTTTAACCGAGGTAGAAATTAATTCTGAAGTGGAATTGTGGGGTAAAAAACTATTAGTTAACGAAGTGGCATCTTGGTCAGAAACAATAGGTTATGAACTGGTTACTAGAATGCCAAAACGAACACCTCGGAGAACTATTAATCCATAGAAGATTGAACTTAATTTCAATCTTCTTTTGCCAATGTTCTAATCTTCGTCACAACTATCGTCAGTACACTCACCATACAAATATAAACTGTGATGGGTTAACTTCATTTTGTTCTGAGCTGCAACTTCTTCTTGACGCTTTTCGATGATCGGATCTTCAAATTCGATGACTTTGCCACATTTTAAACACACTAAATGATCATGGTGTTGCTTATGACTTATTTCAAAAACTGATTTACCACCTTCAAAGTGGTGTCTGTTCAAAATTCCTGCATCATCAAACTGATTAAGAACGCGGTAAACTGTGGCTAAGCCTATTTCTTCACCTTGTTCTATCAATAATTTGTATACGTCTTCCGCACTAATATGTTGGTTTGCAGGCGCCTGCAAAACCTCGAGAATTTTCAATCTTGGTAGGGTGATTTTAAGCCCTGCTTTTTTTAATTCTTTATTTTGATCCATCTGTATTTCTAAACGATAACTGGTGGGTTCATTATAGGGAAGTAATTCAAATATGAAAGGGATAGGGGACAAACTAATCACTAAAGTGGATAAATATTTCAACTTAAGCAACATTTTTTTAACATGCTACCCTTTAAGAATCAATTTAACGAAATATTCGGCACTTACGTAGTATCAATACAAATACGTATTATGGAATTGATTAACGACAAAGGGTGTAATAACTCGTTGAATTTTACCAATTAAGAAGTTAATCGGTTAGTTGAGGTGAAGGTTAAATATGAGGCTAAACGTTATAGGCAAGATTATTACTGGTTTTATTTTGTTCGGCTGTGTAATGCTAGTTACAAATTTAATTTCATATCTTGGTTTAGCCGATATACGCCAATCCGCGCAAAGTGTGGTAGAACAAAAAATGCCTGTGCAAGCTAATATGTTGCAAATTCAAACAGGCATTTTGTCACTTTCGAGTATCTCTACCAAAGGCTATTTCGAACAATCATTGAGTCAATTACAGAACAACCAACAGATGTTCAATCAGTTGTCATCTGAATTTAAGCAAAGTCTTGAAAGCCTCAATCAAATCATAGGTGATAAAAACTCACCTTTTCAACAAGGTGCACAAAGTGCGTTAGCCTATGTTAGCCAATCTAAAAAAATGTACCAAGCAAGGGAGACGCAGCTATTGTTAACTGCCGAGGTTAAGGAAGCAGCCACTAATATTATTGCTATGGCTGATGAGACCAGTGCATTATTAGGTGATTTGACGTTTTTAGAAGGTGATGATCCCAATCTTGATATTCTAATTGGAACTGCAATCAATGCAGACAACAAAATTATGCCTTTGTTTGGGTCAATAAAAGAGTATATCGCCACTGA
This sequence comes from Aliiglaciecola sp., assembly GCF_039982535.1. NCBI lineage: Bacteria > Pseudomonadati > Pseudomonadota > Gammaproteobacteria > Alteromonadales > Alteromonadaceae > Aliiglaciecola > Aliiglaciecola sp. Next base: position 3,072 of record NZ_JBDWYG010000044.1, on the reverse strand, counting down.
TGATAATCAAATAAGTGACACTATTAAGGGGGATATCGAATTTACCCTTAGTAATGTGCAAGTTGATATTGATTATATTAATAGATTGGCTGAAACCATCGATACGCAAGGGTATGTGCAATCGCTCAATACTCAATTTTCGCAATTGCAAAATTTGCTGCAGCAAGATCCTGGGGTATTTTCAAAACAACAACAAAAACTTGCCTTAGTTGTGCAAGCAAAAGATTTCAATGTGAATGCGAATGCGCATTTAGAGGGGGCGAAACAGCAGTTTTCTACGGTTTTTTCAGAGGTTAATCAAGACACATTAAAAGGGCAACAGGCGATTATAGAAACTGTTAACTCTAATATTTGGAAAGGCCTAATTTTGTTATTTATAGCCATAATGGCGGCTATTATATTTGGCAGTATCTCCACACGAAGTATTGCCTCTCCCTTGGGAAGGATTAATCGCAGTTTGGCAGTTATTAGTAGTGGTGATTTAACCCATAAGGCGTATTCAAGCAATCAAGATGAATTTGCGATTCTGGCAACGAATGTTAACAAGGTCACTGAAAACTTACATGCTGTTGTTGAAAAGATCCTCCTTCAAGAAAAATCATTAGAAAATGCCACTGAGACCACCGCTAACCTTAGTAAACAAACATTAGAGCAGGTTGAGCAGCAAAAGGAACAGCTTAGCTTAACTGCCACAGATACCCATTCCATTCGTCAAGCCAGTAAGTCGAATATCGAACAGATTCAACACGGCATGCAGAAGTTGCAACAAGTTAGTTTACAAAGTGCCAATGTCAGTCAATTGGTGACTTCCACGCAAACACAAATATCTGAACAAACCGAGCAGGCCGCACAATCCTCGAAAATAATTAATCGATTAGATGAAAATAGTAAAAAAATTGGCAGCATATTAGATGTGATTAAAACGATTGCTCAGCAAACCAATTTGTTAGCACTAAATGCCGCAATTGAAGCGGCCCGAGCTGGCGAACACGGCCGAGGTTTTGCCGTAGTGGCAGATGAAGTAAGGACCTTAGCGACGCGAACCCAAAACTCCACGGAAGAAATTGAATCCATGATCGTTAGTTTACAAACTGATGCAGAACACGCGGTTAAGGCAATTAATACAGGTGCCGAGTATGCTAAACAAAGTGAAGCACAAATATTTGATGTAGCCCAACAAGTCACTGAAATTAACCAAACCATAGACGGTTTACGGGAAATGAATCAAGATATTGTCAGTGACAGTTTAGAACAAGATGAGTTGTTTGAAAAAATAGCTGATAATTTGGCCAATATAGTGGCATTAGCAGAGCAAAGTGCACAGTCGACCCATTCCTCTGCAATGGCAAATAAAACATTAACCAATTTAATGGTGGAAATGAAAAAAGCTGTTAGCCAGTTTAAGTTGTCATCGTTATAAAAAACACCAGTGATTTAACTGGCTAAACTGACTAAGCAAAACAAGCGTTAGATGTTAAACGTGTATCCAACGCTTGTTTGATGAGGTTGGGAAACCTAAATCGAGAAGTTTAAGCTAGTTCAGATAAACAAAGTTCTTCGTGAATTTGTTTACACCAATCTTTCACTCTTTGTTCGGTTAACTCGGGTTGGCGATCTTCATCAATTCCCAGACCGACAAAGTGCTCATCATCAGCCATACCTTTCGAGGCTTCAAAATCGTATCCCTCGCAAGGCCATTGTCCTACTAAAATAGCGCCTTTGGCTTCCACGATATCACGTATCATACCCATAGCATCAAGAAAGTACTCTGCGTAATCTTCTTGATCTCCACAACCAAAAATAGCGACTAATTTGTCATTGAAATCTATTTCTTCCAATTCAGGAAAAAAGTCGTCCCAATCACATTGAGCTTCACCGTAATACCAAGTTGGGATCCCAAATAAAAGTAAATCAAACTCGGCTATGTCCTCTTTACTGCTTTTGGCAATATCATGAACATCAATAAGATTCTTACCCAGTTCTTTTTGGATCATTTTTGCAACGTGTTCGGTGTTGCCTGTATCACTTCCAAAAAATAAGCCTACACTTGCCATTCCAACTTCCTTTACTTAACTAATTCGATGCCTAATTGTATTAGATGCCATTGTTTTCCCAGAAGATCTGGATCAAACCTTTAGCGATAAATCCGGCCGCACCCAAAAATAAAACAAGATAAACTACTGCTCTACCAAGGAAAGGCACATTGTTCTTTTTCAACACATCGTGTATCGCAAACCCCATTAGGGCAAAAAGCGCAACCAAAGTCAGGTTTAACACGATAGCTTCTATTTGCTCATAATATTCATTTAGCATCGTAAAACCTTCAGAATAAAAAAACGCGCAGAATATACCATACAAAGTGACACAAGCGAATTACCCACAAGTATCATTTTGCAAAAAATCTCTAACCAAACGATTAAAAATGGCGGGTTTTTGTGCATGTAACCAATGTCCTGCAGAACCTATGACTTTGGCACTGCTATTTGGAAATAAAGAACCAATAATGTGTTTGTGCTCAGGCAGTATATAATCTGACTGTCCACCTTTGATAAAAAGTACTGGAGCTAAACACGGTTTATCACTGTTGATCCCTTCTGAAATAGCAGGGTAATCTCGTTGCAAAAGTGGCAAGTTAAAGTCCCAACGCCATTTTCCATCTACTTGCCTTAAACTTTTTAGTAAAAATTGACTGACGCCGGGTTCTTCTAAAAATTCAGACATAAGCGCGTCTGCCTCGCTTCTCGACTTTATATTTTCTAAATTAACCGAGTTTAAGGCTTTAAAAACATTTTGATGACGCGGTGTATAACTAACAGGCGCAATATCTGCGATAACTAATTTTTCCACCAGTTCTGGGTTATCGAGGGCTATCTTCATGGCGATTTTACCCCCTAAGGAGTGCCCCAATATGGATACCTTTGTTAACTTCAACCATGAGATTAATTGCACAATCTCATTGGCATAACGAGTGAAAGAAAAGCCGTCAGTAAACGCGGATTTACCGTGGTCTGGTAGGTCGATACTCAGCACATTGAAATCACTTTCGAGTGCCTTCCTAACCATAGACAAATT
>NZ_JBDWYG010000043.1:0-1748 GCF_039982535.1 Aliiglaciecola sp. | reverse complement strand
GAAGCAAACCGTATTCTATATCTAGATGCTTGGAACTTTCGGATGTCAACATCTGGTACGCAATTGCGTGTCATCTCAGTCAATTTCGAACCCAATTAGGTTAATGCAACAGTCCCGTTATTGGGATACCGGCAAAGCTTTCGATCTCTGCGATCTGCGAAAGCGACTTTGCAAGGTATGGAGACGATCAGAACAATAAAAAACGGACACATCCACAATCGACTACCAGGCGTTCAAGGAGAGATGCTTAAAATTCGGGATTACCTATGATTCCCCCCAAAGGGGCAACCGGCTACCATTACTGATAGTGCTTATACAAAAAAAGTACTCACGCCCTACATATTTTGGAATGATTTGTGTTATCAATTTTTGTTTCCATTCTTGGAGCGATGGCTATTTGGGGAATACACGCTGGAGAAGAGTTTCTGTTTAAAGAAGACTTAGAGCGTTTGGGAGTTATGATTCTCAACGATCAGGTTCCATTAGGTCTAACCGACCGCCTGAGCAGTTTTTTTTGGTTTCAGCGGTTTGAGTACGTATTAAGGGTGCTGGTTTTGCTTTCTTTACCCATAATCCTACACTATTTTGAAAGACCAGCTACTACTTTCGGAAAATTGAAGATCTTGGGGGTGATACCGGTTTCTTATCTCCTTTCGGTAATTCTTTCTGGGGAAATATTTAATCCTAACTTAAGTCTTGAAGAGGTTTGCTGGGCATTTGTTCTCGCATCCGCCTCATTCCTCTTTTTTAGTAGAAATATAGGGGATACCTCGAAATGACATTAACGCTAGAAGACGTCGGCCTGGACCAAGATAGTCTGGTCTTGGAAGCTCTCGACTTTGCAGTGGATCAGGGTTTGCTTGATTCCGCTATTGGAGACGCATTAAAGTTTGGCAACCTTTTATCCAACATTGGGGACCCCCAAACGTTCTATACTGGATATCTGATCGGCCGACGTTTAGACAGTCCAGCCTTGGCGCAAGCATCTCAAATGGAAATAACCGCTTTTGAAGCGGCGATTGAGCAAATAAAGATACAAGCACGCTTAAGTATTTACGCTCGATTAACAACTGAGGTCCCGCTCGAAGAAAGGACTCTAGAACGTGGTGAACAAGTATTTGAGAATGCCACGGGTATTGTCGACGCTATTTTTGACCCCTTATTATCCGACTTGGGACTGTTGCATTAACTGAATGCCGGAAAAATCGAAGCAAACCGTATTCTATATCTAGATGCTTGGAACTTTCGGATGTCAACATCTGGTACGCAATTGCGTGTCATCTCAGTCAATTTCGAACCCAATTAGGTTAATGCAACAGTCCCGTTTGGTTTGGCTGCATGAAAACAATGTGTTACGATTTAGACGTAGGCTTAACCGATTAATGCAACAGTCCCAGCCTGTTGGCCAGCAGCTTCACCGGCACGCCATGGGTTGAATCTGTGACCAATCCATCCAACACCGTCAGGGCTACCCCTGACCGAAAGGCCACAGCTTCAAGGGTTTCTGCGTGCTGAGAGGTGACGCGGGCGGGTTGCATCGGTAGTTTGGCAAAGTCGTCATCGATGGTTGCTGGCTGAAAGGTCTTGTTTGGGCGCCATCTACTCACGGCGCTTTTACCCGTTATGTACTAAATAACCGCCTTGCCTTACAGCTCTATGTTATGTCCAATAATCTTGCATTATCAGACATTAGTAGACATAGTTCAAAACATGTCGGATTTTACAGATAAACAGAGCGAAAAAAACCC
>NZ_JBDWYG010000042.1:0-1338 GCF_039982535.1 Aliiglaciecola sp. | reverse complement strand
TCTCTGTTGCTTGCTGCTGAGAAAAAACAAAGAAGGGTTCAGCAATAAAACAATAAATAGGAGGACTAACCACCCAGCCTGCGTTCCTTTTGTGTGGGAGAGTGCGTTTTATATCGGCTTCCTTGGAACGGCTTCATGATATATTGAAATCCTGTGAACATCAGCCTGCTTCTCTTAGTACCCGGTTTGACAGGTCAGAGACATGTGCATGTAGGTGCAAATATATGAAGTACAGGATACCTAATATAAATGACAAAATATACCGACCCGGGCTGGGTTTGTATTCGGGAGAAAGTGCACCACTGCTGCTGCACATTACATGAACTTCACAATAACAAATCTCAGATTTGTGATATTCCTGACAACGTCAGCCTGCCTTTTATACTACCTACCCTATTTTCAAATATAGTTGTATACTTATGTCCAAAAACACGTACGAGTACACAACACGCACCAATTAATAATACCAAACACAAATAAATAAAGACCCACGCTGAGTTCTCTTATTTGGCAGAGGGTGCGTAGTGCATTAAGTTCATCATATCGGCTCGCTGTTTTTTTTATGTTCCAGATTTGAACATCAGCCTATTTCTTTTACCGTACCACCCTGTTTCAATTGGTGATAGGTCCAACGACATGTATACTACGATCAATGTACAAAAGACCTAAGGGGCAAATCAATCTGTGCTCCCATTTTCTTTTGTTAAGACTTTCTTGCTGAGGCATGCCTGTGACCACGGGCGGAATTTCAGGGAAATGGGCGCTAACAATGTGAGAATATCGTGATCCACATTGTAATCAATCACCCTGACCCCAATTAATATGGACCACCTTTGTACGACGATTGCACTTCACGAAGAGAATACCTTATTAGCAGCCGTCTAAATTGGATATTTACAATAGATGCCGTAATCTGCCAAAGTACCACACCGAATATTATAACAATTCAAACTTTACAGTTACAAACAACCTTGTCAACGAAGTTTCAATTAGCCTGATGAATCTGGATGGGTGCAGGAAGACAGACGCTTGTCGTAAATTGCCATGAAGGATAATCAGAGAACCTTTGCAGACGGCTTTACGTTAACCCCTGGTAGTTTTAGAGTACAAATCGGAGAAACTACGAGAGCAGTACTATTAATATTAATATAGCATAAGCATTAATTCTCTAGTACTGCTCGTAACCCATAAATACTCTCATGATGAGACATAAAAACGTGTTTGAAAATATACCTACCAGTATGAAATAATAATACCAGGTATTTACACCAGCAGCAGCACCACCGCCACAACCACCATAGCTACGACCATCACTGCCAGCAGCACCAGCACCAGCAC
>NZ_JBDWYG010000041.1:0-154881 GCF_039982535.1 Aliiglaciecola sp. | reverse complement strand
ATCCTCGACTTTTTCAGCTAATTAGAAATCATTAACTCATTATTAATTTTAAGGAAAGACCATGAAAAACAAAACTCTTATTAAAGCCGCTATGTTGACCTTCGCTCTATCGACCACTGTTGCTGCCACTAGCGCCAATGCTGGTTCTAAACAAAAGCCACCTATTGCGGTTGAAGAAACAAGTAGCTGGTACGAAGGCTTATTGAATTTATTAAAAAATTAAGAGTGAAGAGACCCAAAAGAATGATTCATCGTTAAAAGTTTATTTGCTAGATTTACAAATTTTTATAGCACTACCTTAGGCCCCATCTACGGTATTAATATATAAATGTTCAGCCTTGTATCTAAGTTAGTCTAATAATGTGATACATCGATGCCTCAACGCTGTATTAGTTTCAGAAAGGTGCTTGTGCCCGTGTCAAAAGTACCTTCTTCCTAGATTCCCCTCTAGTTTCAAGTAAATTTGACCCACTAGGTAAATTATTTACCTTTAAAAAACAACCAGTTATATTTTTAGGATGGTTTTTTACACCATGTGGAACTCAATCCACAAAAGCTTGCATACAATATGTTTAAAATTAAGGCAGACAATAAATATTTTAACGCCAATTTAAATATTGTTTGCTACATATATAACAATAAATGGAGTAGGAACCTTATGTATATAACGGGTAGTGATTTACGTAAAATGCGTTTAGAAGCAGGTTTAACAACAGTTCAAATGGCTAAACTTGCAAATGTTAAAACCAGAAAGACTTATGAAAACTGGGAAAAGAATATTGGCAGTCCAAGTATGAACCAATTCATAGCCATGTGTAGTGGATGTCAATTTAACTCTTCTACAATAGTTCAAATGGCTATGGAACGCTCTGATGCGAGCCAGCAAATGAATTTAGAGAGTGCTGCTGTAAGGTAATTATTGCTTTATAGTTGCTTTCATAATCAGGCCGTTTTCACGGCCTGTTTTAGTTGGGTAGTAATCTTTTCGAACTTCTACAAACTCGAAGGCACTTTTTGTATAAAGTGTTACGGCTGCTTGATTCGATTCTCTCACTTCCAGCCAAACCTCTTCACAATTAAATTGGTCACATTGCTGCATAAAATGATCGAGCAACTGCTGTCCGAAGCCTTTACCTCGACATTTTTCCCTTACACCAAGATCCATTAATGTTGCTTCACCTGCCACATTAAGCCCAACGTAATAGCCAACAATTTGATTATCGATTATCAATTGAAACGCAAAATAAGGTTTGCTTAAGCTATCCATAAAAACAGATTCTGACCATGGATTAAGATGACAAGATTGCTGTATATAAAATGCAGTTGAGTAATTGCTTTTATTTATCTCTTGAAGTGCACTATCCATAATAACTCAAAACAACTGATGTAAAATTTGCCACAATTGTTTTTTGTCTTGGCTAGATGTAATTTGATCTGGTGCTGGAGCAGTTAACACCAAACCATTGATAGAGATTCTTTCACCGACCTGCCAGGCTAATTTGAAATCAGCATAATCTTTTGGATCTGCGCTTTCTTCAAACATACAGTCTGTGATGCTTAAACCTGCAAACAAGAGTATATCGGACAAAAGCTGGCTTGTTTTGCACTCTGGCAAACACAAAAGCACACCATGATTTGCAGATTTGCGTGTAGTTTCAATTTTCTGCCTTAGCCGCTGCAATCCAGCCTGCTTTTGCTCTTGACTGAGCATTTGAGGCTCAACACTGGATACATCGTTTTCAATAGGCTGCTTACTTGCAAGCTGAACTGGGTCTTGATCGTTGGATTTTAATTGCCAAGGCACAATTCCCATATGGGTAAGCATGGCAGATTGATATTTGCTTAATGGTTTTGAGGTAAGTTCGGTCATTCTTCAAGACTAACAGAAAAATTGGCAGGGGTGGAGAGATTCGAACTCCCAACCGTCGGTTTTGGAGACCGCTGTTCTACCAATTGGAACTACACCCCTGCAGAAGAAGCAGCATTATACTCATGGATAATAAAAGGTAAAGTAGTTTGCACAGCAAATTAGTAAAATTTATTCACTTTTCTTGAACTTAACTATTTCCATCGTCTAATAAAATGGATTTTGCCGCTTCTTTCCACAAGTCATAGGTCAATTGTACAATAGGAAATTGTTTTTGAAACTGCTCGAATACATGGTGCTCACTTAATTTACAAAATTGAGCATAACTGTGCTGCAAGGTTGTCATTTCATGATGATCCATATTATTTATGAGTGCACATGAGGCTAAATCAAAATAGCGATTACCTAAAGACGCGTACTCCCAATCAAACACGAAAGCAGGTTCATGAATAGCCACGTGTTCCATTGCAAGGTCGTTGTGACAAAGTACTTGGTCAGTTTTATGCGTTTCAATCCAACTTGGTTTGCATTCGTTGATCCGTTGCTGCCAATACCCCTCATCATCAACACTCGCGGCATGCAAATAAATTATCCAGTCTTTGGGTAAATCAATTGAAGTAGCCAACGTTGGCAGAGAATGAATTTCACTTAGTACTTTTGCCAATATTTGAACTTTGTCATTTTTAGGTTTGTTTACGTTTAGTAAGGAAACGTGCTCAATCCAAGTTTCAACTTGAAAATCATGGGCTTTGGATAAGTAAATCGGCTGTGAAGTTATTCCTAGTTCACTCAATTGCTGTTGTTGAATAAATAAGGCTTGCCTATCTGTGGGGGTAATATGATTTAGTTCAAAGGTCTTTAGAAAATACACCGCCGATTGAGTGGTGAGGCGATAACTTAAGTTCACCGCCCCACCCTTTATAGGCTCCAAAGACAAATGTTGTCCAAACAGTTGACTCGCTAATAACTCATCAATGATTCGGGCTTTTCTCATCATATTTCCTCTAATCTTGGAATCTCAGCATACGCTTGCTATGCACCCGACTCAAGTTAGATTTTATAGGTAAACCTCTTTGCCCACGGAGTCAGTGAGATAGTCTTTTCGCCACTTCAGATAACCGTAAATAGCTAAACCAAAATACCAAATAAACATAATACCGGTGAGTAGCAACCCATTAATAAAGTATAAATAAGCAGCAAAAGAGTTAATAACAATCCAGAATAGCCAGTTTTCTAGTACCTTATTGGCCATTAAGTAAGTGGCATACACACTAAATACGGTTACCAACGCATCTAGATATAAGTCTGCTCCCTGCCACGAAAGTGTCACTAGATGCGGCAACGCTACCCCAACCATCACTAATAAGGAAACAATCCATAGGTGAACAAATAACGGTACTACCGACACCTCTAGCGCTTTATCTTGCGCATTCTTTTGCCATTTTAGCCACCCATAAATCGCCATCATTAAGTAGTACAGATTAAGAACACTATTAAAGGGTAAACTGACTTCCCAGAAGATATAGACATAAAGTGTTGTGCTAATTAATGCCGCTGGCCAGCATAGAATATTTTGTCGAGCTGCCAACCAGGGGTAGAGCAGTGAAAAAATCACAGCCACTACCTCTAGCATTGATTGTTGCTGAAACTGTTCCAGCAGAGCAGCGTAAAGCTCGGCCATTAGCTAGATTCACCCATGGCATCACCATTTAGGAACTTGCAAACAAAAATAGCTTGGCCCACTTCCTCGTAAGTCTTTTGCATTTCAGTATTCAAAATGCCCATTAACTCCGTCATGTCTCCGCGCACTATGGTACTAGTATCGCTAGTTGACGTAGTTAACTGCGGGTAAGTGTTAAGGCGATCAATAAAGTCTTGAATCGGCGCCAAGTATTTTTGGTTAAGTGGGTATAACGAGATTTCAACTACGGATTTCATAATAAGTGTCCAATATAATTAATAACGTAAACTTGCAGTCAGTCCAAATTGGCGACCATCACCAAGCTGCAAGTAAGGTTCAGGTGTCGCATACTCGTCTCTTGGGTCATTACTAAACCCGCCAAAACCACGAACATAATGTTCACGATCCAGTATATTTTTACCCCATACTGAAAACGTCCAGTCTTGCCAATCTAGACGCAACTGGGCATTGACTAAGACCGTAAAAGGAGACTCCACATCATGTCCATCTGAAAAACGATAATTATCTTTTCCATCTGCTTCTATACGCACACTTACGTTCTGGGATATATAGCCTAATGCTGCTAGGTTAAATGAACTTTTGGGTGCTTGGGCTTGCCATTGTTTATCAATATAGGTGCCATCGGCTTGAGTGTAACCGCCAAAATAAGCATCTAGGTATCCATAATTTGCACTAAGATTGATGGAGTCCGATACTTGCCAATCAAGCTCCACTTCTACCCCTTTGTTTGTGCCTACGTCAGCATTACCAATAATATCGATAAAACTCGGAATTCCTTCTTCACTGATTTGTACGTCATAATCGCTAACCTGCGTATCCTCTCTATCCATATAGAAAAGGGCGACCCGCACAAAAAGTTGATCTTCGAATGCTTGCCCTTTTATACCAATTTCATAGTTCCAGTTATATTCAGGAGCAAATAAACGACTTTCTTCGGTGACTCTTTGGTCAGGATTAAATCCGCCTGCTTTATACCCTCTAGACACACTCGAATACACCGAAGCTTGATTTATAGAATATTTAAGTACAACTTTACCGCCTACCATGGTGTCGGTTTGTTGCTCCACATACCCCTCATTATTGACATAATCCATTTTAAAACGGTCTGCTCTAAGGCCTAAGCTCAAACTTAGATTCTCGTTCAACTGAGTATCAGTTTGCCCGTAGATGCCTAGATTGATGGGTTCGTATTGGCTGCTAAAATCTTGTTCGGCATAGGTGTAATTTCTGCGGGTGTTTTCGTCAATATCTCGGCCGAAGAAGCCAACTAACCACTGTGTTGTGTCATCAAAAATCAAGCCATTATCATTTGATACAACTCGTAAATCTATGCTGGTTAAGTCTCTTTCGCGAAAGTAGTAATCCGTTGAACTGTATTCCCACGGATGAAAGCCCACATAAGTCCAATCTTCGTCATAGCCATACACAGAGTCAGATGTGGTGTGATTTAACGAGCCAATTAGGGTGGATTGGGCAAACTCAATATTCGCTTTAATACCAAATGCATGAGTTTCTTGGGTATCAACACCGGGTTCATCTGAACGGGTGATCCCGTCATTATCAAGTGAAAAAGCATCGTAGCCGTTATCAATATCAAAATACTGATAATTAAAATCTATTGTTGTGTTTTCAGTCGCTAAATATTTCAACTTTAATCGAGCAGTTAATTCATCAAGATTATCGGTGTCATCCCTATCAAGAAATTGATTATAGATAAAGCCGTCACTTTTAAACTGATTGATAGCAACACGATAAAACAGTTTATCGTTAATTTGATTTCCGTAAGCTGCACCAATATTCCAAGTACCTTGCTGAGCAACGGTAGCAAGAAATTTGGTTTGTTGCTGATCATCAGCTTCAGCGGTTTTGATTTTAATGGTTCCAGCCATACCTGCCGCGCCAAACTCAGTGGCTTGTGGTCCACGCAAGATTTCGACTTGTTCAACATCAAACAAAGTGCCTAAACCTGCAAAACCAGAAAAATCGAAATCATCTACCAGTAACCCCACTGAAGGATTATTCGGTTCAGAATACTGACTACGCTCGCCAATACCACGGATTTGAATAAAGCGTCCTCTAGAAGCCCCACTACTAAAATTTATATTCGCGCCCATCCCTAAAATATCTTCAAGATGGAATGCATTCCGTTTTTCAATGATATCTTCAGATATGACACTCACACTAGCGGTTACATTTTGGATATCATTTTCTCTAAAATCAGACGTAACGGTAATTACTTCTAGATTTTCAGCAGACAAGGCTAATGAGGGTATAGCGCATAAAAAAGTAGTGTAAAGTAAAGGAAATTTCAATTTCATTTGGATCTCTTCTAATTAATGAAAAGATCCGGTATTTCGGCAGTAAATGGAAAGCTTTGAGAAGTTCTTGATGACCATTCCTACGCCGGTATTATCCGGATCAGGTATAAGGGTTTCCAACAAATTGGATCTCAGCAAAGAGCACCCCCTGGTGTAACAAGTTATTGTTTAACTTGAACAATCAGATGATAGCAAGGGCGCAATCGAATCTCCATGAATAAATGAGTGTTTTTTAGAATTCAACTATCCCTGTGTAACTTTAACTAAGAAGCCCAGCATTTCGTCTGCCATTTTCAGAAACTTGGGTTAACCAGTTGAATACTCTAAACTTGTAAAAATACGCTGAAAGTAAGGGAAATTATTGAATATATGAATGACAGTTAATTCATACATTCAACTTGAATTTCTCACTTAGTGGTTCAATATAGTTAATCGAAACTTTTCAGCTTCTTAACCTTATTTTGGATTTGAAAATGCAAAACTTTATCTACCACAATCCTACTAAAGTTGTTTTTGGAAAAGACAGTATTAGTAAGTTATCTTCTTTATTACCCGATGCCAAAATCATGTTGATATACGGTGGAGGGAGCATCAAACATAATGGTATCTACCAACAGGTTATTGAACAGCTTGAGGGCCATCATTGGTGTGAGTTTTCAGGCATAGAACCCAACCCTGAATATGAAACTTTGATGAAAGCTGCATCTATGGTTAAAGCTGAAGATGTTGATTTTATTCTTGCTGTTGGTGGCGGTTCAGTCATTGATGGGGCTAAATTTGTTGCTGCAGCCACGCATTTCGATGGAGATCCTTGGGACATTCTAGCCAAGGGGAAAAAAGTTAAACAGGCCACTGCCCTAGGCTGCATTTTAACATTGCCAGCCACAGGTACCGAAACAAACACAGCGGCGGTAGTAACACGGCGCGAGCACAACCTTAAATTGTCCTTTATGTCTGAACATGTCAGACCTAAATTTGCGGTACTTGACCCAGAAGTGACCTATTCTTTACCAGAGCGGCAACTAGCTAATGGTGTAGTCGATGCCTTTGTTCATGTTATAGAGCAATATCTAACTTACCCTGTTAATGCCAGTGTTCAGGATCGCTTTGCAGAATCAATTTTAAGTAACCTAATTGATATTGGCCCTCAAGTTCTCAGTTCAAAAGAGTATGATTTACGAGCTAATCTAATGTGGAATGCAACACAAGCATTGAGTGGTTTAATTGGTGTGGGTGTTCCCCAAGATTGGTCTACTCATATGATTGGCCATGAATTAACGGCACTCCATAACTTAGATCACGCGGTCACATTGGCGATTATTTTACCTAGAGTGATGCACTATCAACGAGAGCACAAACGTGAAAAATTGCTTCAGTACGCAGAACGTGTTTGGGGACTAAGTCGCTATGACGAAGAAGGTGCAATTAACTTAGTGATTGAAAAAACTGAACAATTCTTCCGTGATATGGGAATAAAAACAACACTTTCTGAATATAATATTGACTCAGATGTGGCTGATAAGGTTGCTTCAAGGCTCGAAAAAGCGGGTATGACAAAAATTGGGGAAAGACAAAACATCACCCCTGAAGACGTTAAAAATATAGTAAGTGCAAGCGTATAAAGTGAAAACATGCCGCTAACGTTGAATTAAAATCTCACCGTCAGCGGCATTGAATCAACTCATTATTGAAATTCCGAATAAATCAGAAGGAATTAATCATTTAAATTTAATGATCTCAATTCTTCTTTCGTTTGTTCTTCCAGCTCTTTCATCGATTTGCCATGTGGAGTTGGCTCTCTGGTCTCTGGATCTAAACTTACGAAAACAATATCATCTGCCATGCAGATGGTTTTTTTAGTGGCTTTGTTTCGAACCATACAAGAAATGGTAATGGAAGTTCGTCCCACCTTTTTGGTCGCTAAGCCAAACTCCACCACATCACCTTTCAAAGCGGGTGATTCAAAGGTAATTTCACCAATATGTTTTGTTACCAACACATTGGTTTCTAACTGACAAATTGCGTAAATAGCCGCTTCTTCGTCAATCCACTCTAAAGCACGCCCACCAAACAAAGAGTCCGCATAATTTAAATCTCCAGGCATCACTAATCTTCGCGTTAGAAAGCGCATTCGTATTCCTCAATTTTATTCAATACACTAGGGGGACTAAACTATATCAAGAATTTAACTAAAAAAGCATATGACAACAGAAGTAAAATCTTGGCTTGCAGAACGAAAACGGCATAAATGCCATCGACAATTGTTAGTCATATCCGGTACGCAAAATTGGGTAGAAGACTCAATTACCCAAATATTTGCTGCTAATGAGCCTTCAACAAACATTTGTGTAGGTCAAATAGCGGGTTTGAATAATATTCAAAGCAAACAATATCGAAGTGTCTTAGGTCAGGAGTTTGAATGGGTCATATATGACGGTTTTGCTGAACTAAGAGGCAATGCGCTACTGGCAATGAGTGGTTGTGTTAGCCAAAGTGGGTTAATGATCCTACTTTGCCCCGATCTAGAAACTTGGTCGACACATACCAAAACTCAAAGTTTAGTAGAAGGCTTAAACAGCGATACAAGTAATCAGCGCTCGGCATTTATTGATTGGTTAGTTGAACATATAGAATCCTTTCCTGAGGTTTCAATATGGCAACAACATCACGCCAAGCTCACTCAAGTTAAAGAGGTAAATGTAAACGAGCAACTTTTCCAAGACGAAGCTTGTAAGACTGCAGACCAATACCAATTGGTGGAATATATAAAGTATGTGCATGGCAGAAACAACAACCAGATAGTTGTTCTAGCTGACCGAGGTAGAGGAAAATCTTCAGCCCTAGGCATTGCAGCAGGACAAATAGCCCAATCAACTACGTCTAGATTTATAGTTACCTCCGCCCATCGCTCAATGACTCAGCAAATATTTAATCAAGCGGCTAAATTTATTGAGTCTAAAAATGACGACTTTGCCAGTAGTAATCAGCACGTTAATCCAATCCAGTACCTTGCATTTGACAAAATAATTAAATCGCAACCTAAAGGGGACTGGTTGTTCATTGATGAAGCTGCATCAATACCAACAGAAGTGCTGGAACAATTAGTAACACAGTATCCGAACGTTATACTTAGTACCACAATACACGGCTATGAAGGCAGCGGAAGAGGATTTGAGCTACGCTTCAAACCGTTTTTAAAAACTCACTTTGCGAACTTTCGTGAATTTGTGTTACATACTCCGATAAGGTGGTTTGAAAATGATCCACTTGAAGCGTTTTGGCATCAGGTTATGGCCCTTAAAACCACCACTGAAAACATATTATCACAACAACCAACAAGCCAACCTCCCTCTGTTCAAGGATTACCAAATCAACTATTGGCGAGCACAAACAACTGTAAAGGTTTAGCAGACTCATTAAGTTATCAAACCTATAATGGCCACCAATTGATTTCGCAGCCAGCACTACTGCATGGAATATTTGAGCTTTTAGTCGACGCCCATTACCAAACTACACCTGACGATTTAGTCAGAATGTTGGACGCCAACCAACAGATACATGTAATACATGATCAGCATTCAGACCCTATTTGCGTGGCGCTGACTGCATTAGAAGGTGGAGAATACCTGAAGCCGTTGGCCATAAACATTGCACAAGGCAACAGAAGAATCCCTGGGCACTTAATCCCACAACGATTAGCTTTCGACCATTATGAACCTAAATTCATGTTAGACAGCCACCTACGCATTGTTAGAATTGCGGTTAAACAGCAATTTAGACATCAACATTTAGGCTCTACGATGCTGAAGCTGATTAAACAAGACGCTATAAAAAACCATATTGACTTCTTAGGGAGCTCATTTGGATTAACCAAAGCACTGGCGAACTTCTGGTTTAAGAATGATTTTCATTTAGTAAAACTCGGTATTAAACAAGATGCATCAAGCGGTGAATTTAGCGCAATAATGCTCAAACCGTTAACTCCTCAAGCCACAGAATCAGTAAAATTCTTAAAGGAGATGTGTCAGCAACAAATAAATTATCAGCAAGATTATCGCCTACAAGCATTATCACCATCATTAATTACCCAATTATTAAACACTCTGCATGTAAAATCTGATAAAGACGTATTCAACAGCCAAGAAACGAAAAACTATTGGCTGAGTCTACTAAAGCAATTTATAGCCGGAAACCGTCCCTTATACAGCGTGGAATTTGCCATTTTTCATTGGCTAGATTCCCTTAATATAAATGCTGAAAAGTTAGCGCCACATTTAAGGCAAACTAATGACTTCATAAATGATGTGATCGTAAATAAGATGAGTTATGAGTACATATCCAGAGCGTACAAACTTACAGGTAAAAAACAGATTGAGAGCCATCTTCGTGAGCAATTAAGACTGCTGATAGAACAATACCTTTAATTATTTATATATTTTAATAATGTCTGAGCACTAATCTAATCTCTCTGGCACACAAAAGCTTGTTAAAACAAGTTAGGTATCACACTAAAAGTTTAATAAAGACACCCTATTCCCCTTAGGTATACAAACTTAAAGCTAATGGTTTAGTTTTAAATAAACAATGGGCAAACATATTTAATGGGGAATCTAATAACAGGCAGGACTCGTAAACGTATTTCATGGAAGGATTGGTTAACGTAATTCAGGAAGGGACAAAGCGAAATAAAAAAGGCTTCGATTAAGAAGCCTTTTATGAATTCGGATATGTAAGTCGTTTAAACTAGACTTTAATACCGCGATTTTTAGCTTTTTCTTTGATATAGGGTTCCCAAGCTCTAGCTGTACGTTCCACGTTTTTGTCTTTCTTCGCGGCACGAACATGAACCATTGCTTGACGGAAGTTACCAGTATAAATATTTGCTTCCATCATTGCGATATGAATACGGCCAGTTTGATCTGCTCCGTTATCTAACGCCTTCTGTAATGCATTTATAGAACCTTTATAATCTTCAGCGGCTAACAATAAGATACCTTGCTTACGATATAAATCAGCATCGTTTTCTATCTTAGCGGCCTTTTCATAATAACTAGCAGCTGTCTTATACTCTCTAGCTTGATGATAAGAATTAGCAAGACTCGATAACGTTTGCTCGCTTTCTTCTATCAATCCCGACTTCATGTGTTTTTCCAAAAGCACTGCTGCTCTATATGGAATTTCATTAGTCGCGTAAAGTTGAGACAACGCTTTTATTTCAGACTTCTTAGACAGATAACCCTGATTATATGCAATTTCAAATGTAGAGAGAGCTTTTTTATAGTCCTCTACTAACATGTAGAAAAAGCCTAATTGTGACCACCACTGTTTATTATCAGGAAATTTACGCACTAGCTCTTCAGCAACAGCAACAGTTTCCGGATACATTTTACGTTCGTAAAATGATTGTAACTTTAAAACATACGGGTTTTTATTAGGTTTTTCATATAAAGCTATGGCTTTATCAGCAGGTGGTACCATCTTAGGAAGCTCTTTCAACTCATAATAAGCTTGCGCCATTCGAGTATAAATATCAGGATCTTCCTTACAAGTGAACTTCATCCACTCTTGATAGTACTTAACTGCTTTACCGTATTCTTTTTCTTGCATACTAAGGTCAGCAACAAGTCTTACGGTATTAGCATGCTCAGAATCATTAAGCGCTTTAGGGTTAACTGAACCTTCAAGATACTCAAGAGCTTTAGCTCCTTTACCATCCTGACCAGCTAACATCTTACCGATAAAGTTATCAGCAAACGCTTTGTCGTATCCGTCTTTAGCATCAACTTCGTACAGAATTGCTAATGCTTCATCAATCAGATCGTTGTTATATGCTTCAAGAGCCTTCTGGATCTTTTTACCAACGCGCTCACCAACGATGTTGGTTGTGCCACGCTTGTAATCTGCACAAGCAACGGGTGCCGACTGAGCTGCTGCTGAGTTTGATAGCAATGTAGCGGCACCTAAAGTTGCTATCGCAGTAACATTTAATACAAACTTTTTCATTAGCCTTGATCCAATTTAAAGTCCAATTGCACTTTCATATTGAACTGTTTTTCAGGTTTCCCATCGACGATTTTTGGCTTGTATTTCCATTTACGTAATGCGCGCTTAGCTTCACGGTCGAAGATACGTTTAGGATCTGCATCCAAAACATCAACATCGTCCACGCCGCCTACTTCGTTGATAGTGAAAGATAAGATAACCCATCCTTCCTTACCATCACGAGCAGCTTGCACTGGGTATTTAGGTTCAATACGAACAATTGGAGTTGCTTCACCATCGCGTTGCATATTTCCAACGCCACCAATATCAATCGACGCGCCAC
This sequence comes from Aliiglaciecola sp., assembly GCF_039982535.1. Classification (NCBI taxonomy): domain Bacteria; kingdom Pseudomonadati; phylum Pseudomonadota; class Gammaproteobacteria; order Alteromonadales; family Alteromonadaceae; genus Aliiglaciecola; species Aliiglaciecola sp. The sequence goes on along the minus strand of NZ_JBDWYG010000041.1, from coordinate 142,669 downwards.
CCACATCTACAGCTGGCATATTAAAGCTTACACCGTCTGCGTTTGCATCTTCTACATCAGGTTCAACCGGCTGAATTTTAGGCGGTTGCTGAGGCGGAGGAGGAGGTGGTGGTGGAACACGTTGACGAGTTTGAGTAGATTCGTCTGGGTCCGACATTACAATATCAATAACAGGCGACTCAGGTACTTCACTTGCTGGTTGCGAAGAGTTCGCTACCAGTTTAGCCATGATTACAAACAGGCCAAAAGCGATTACTGCACCAAGCAATATAGAGATAATTACTCGCATAATTAAGAAGCTCCTCTTGCTGCTACTGAGATTTGGTCGATACCTGCGGCTTTGATTTGATCCATCACTTTAACCACAATACCATGTTCAGCCTTTTCATCTGCTTGAATAATAACAACATCTGAAGGCTGTTCGGCTAAAAGCTTTTCAAGGTTAGCTTGAATAGATTCAACCTTAACTTCGCGCTTATCCATCCATATAACACCGTCTTCCGTGACAGCAATAAAGATATTAGCGTTTTTAGGTAAAAACGCCTGGCTAGCGCCCGGTTTATTCACTTGTATCCCTGCTTCTTTAACGAAAACAGTGGTTACAATGAAGAAGATAAGCATGATAAACACGATATCAAGCATCGGTGTCATATCAATCGCTGCATCTTCCTCTGGTGCACGTTCTTTACGAGCCATAAACTTCTCTCTTAATGGTGAGGAAGGCTGTCAATCAGCTTCTCTTTGGCGATTTTTACTTTTGATTCCAAACGAGAACTAAAGAAAACGCCAGACAAAGCTGCAACCATACCTGCCATAGTAGGAATTGTTGCCATCGAAATACCAGCTGCCATTAATCGAGCATTACCGGTTCCTTGTGTAGCCATAGTTTCGAATACGTTAATCATGCCCCAAACTGTACCTAGTAAACCTATTAGCGGACACATTGCCACTAAGGTTTTAATCAACAACATGTTGCTGCCTAGTTTGTCTGAAGCTTGAGAAATCCAAGCATCACGGATTCTATGCGCGTACCAGGAGGTGGTATCAACTCTGGCATCCCAATCTTTGATGATATTCTTTCTCATCTTAGGATACACAGAATTCAAAAACCAAAAGCGCTCTATCATTAACACCCACATGAGAAAGAGCGCTAAAGCGACGAGATATAAAACCCCGCCTCCTGTCGCGATAAACTCCCTGACGGAATCCCATAATCCAATCAGGTCAGCCATATTATGCTTTCTCCGACTCTGCGTGAGCAGCTACTATGCCCGCAGTTTGTTCGTCAAGGATATGCACGATTGATTTACTACGACCAGCAACAATGCTGTGCATAAGAATTAGCGGTAGTGCCGCGATAATACCTTGAGCTGTAGTTACCAATGCCATTGAAATACTTCCTGCCATCAATCTTGGGTCGCCAGTACCGAACAATGTGATTTGTTGGAAAGTAGCGATCATACCAAGTACCGTACCTAGTAGACCTAGTAACGGAGCGATTGCAGCAAAAATCTTGATGATGTTAATTCCACTTTCTATCGTTGGAAGTTCTTTCAGAATTGCTTCATCAAGTTTCATTTCTAGATTTTCAGTGTCAGCAGTTTTATTTTCATTGTAAACCTTCAATACGCGTCCAAGAGGGTTAGACGATGAAGGTGAACCTGGGTTATTCAACTGTTTACGCATTTTGCCACTGATAAGAGTAAGAGTGATGATTTTATAGAAACCAATCAATAAACCAATTACTAACATTACCGTGATAGTGTATCCAACCGGACCACCAGCATGGTAACGTTCTTGCCATGTAGCTTTTTGCTTCAATAGACCTAGGATTGCACCGCTTGAAGGATCCACAAACGTTGGAATAACGCCTGAAGTAGAGGCATATAGTTCGCGAGCTGTTTCAGCTTGGAACTCATCAGGTTGACGACCTAGAGGTTGAACTTTTTCTTCTTGATCATCATATACTAAATAACCAACTTCACCCACTAAGTTAAATGCACCGATGCGCACAACTTCTTGTTGTGAAGAACCACCTTCTAGGTTAATTACTTCAGTATTAAAACGAGCAATTTTACCAGATTCAGTCATTTCAGTTTGAAGAGCAATCCACATATCTTCTAGTTCGCGGATATTTGGAAGACCTTCAGACTCTTCTGACATTCTCTTAAGGAATGCAGCACGACCTGGGAACTGAGCACTTACAATTGAAGTAGCGATACGACCGTAAGACTCTGAAGCTGCTTGACGTACAACACCAAACATCTCACCAAGGTCACCGGTAGCCATATCAAGTTCTGTGCTTTTCTCTGTTAACGTTACTTCATTATCAGAAAATTGCTTAGCAAGACGGTCACCACGATCTTCTTCAGCTTTCAAGTTAGCTTTAGCTGTTCTAAGTAGTGCTTGTTTATCTGCACGTGCAGATTGGAACTCTGCTTCGCGTTTCTTATCAAGCTTAGCTTCAGAAACACGATTTTGTTTTACTTCTTCTAACAGTTGGTCAAGGCTTGACTGAGCATGCGCGCCAGATGCTAAAAGTGTAACTGCTGTTGCAGCAAATACGGATTTAAATGTTAATTTCATTTCTTATTACTCCGCTGCTGGAATGGGTAGTTTAACTAGATTAACTGGCAATTGTTTTCTTGCCATACGAACTGCAGCGATACTAGATTCAAGGTATTCACTTCCTAGCTCTACCCAGGTGCGCTCTGCGGTATCCCACATCCATGCATTTTTCTGGTCAAGAGATAAGGCAATTAACGCAGTACGGCCAAGGTTGAAGAAATCAACCGTAATGTCTGTACCGTTATAAGTCATGTTACCTTGGTAAGCTGAAATCTTTGAGCCATAGTCCAGCTCAATTTGGTAAGCTTCAATAACTTGGCGGAAACGCTCAGAAACAGTTACGTTAGAGTTACCCATTACATCGCGTAAACGTTCTACACGTGCACGTCTCTCAGCCATTTTAATTGGAACGTCGGCTTCGATGAATTTTTCAAGACTGTCGATCATTCTGAAAAGTAAAGGAACGATCCCACGCTTAGTTTCATCAATTTGGTCGATTTGTTTTTGTAGAGAATCGATACCGCGTTGTTGGTCAGCAACTAGAGTTGCAACATAATCATTGTAAACTTTCAGATTTTCTGTTTCGTCTACAACTGCACGATAATCTACTAAAAGTTCTTGTGATTGTTGAAAGAGATTATCAATTTTCTCTTGAGATTTTGCTGCAGCAACATGGATTTTAGCTTCTTCTTTATGAAGATCATTCAATGTATCTGCAGAGACTGCACTACTACCAAGTACAAATGCACCCATAACGGTAGAGGCAATAAGGGTTCTCTTGCTCATTTTGGACATAGTTCCCAACCAATTTTCTTGTTATGAATCCCAGTCTAGGTGAAAAAGTTCACTGACAAGGGGCTATATAATTATTTTTAGGATTATAGTGTTATTCCATAATCGATTTAACACTATTGCACTCGAATGGTCACACGGAAGTTATCGAGTTGTCAAGATGTCGAGGGCCTCACTTTAGCATTTAATGACTATCGGTAGTTTTTATAATCAATGGAGGATAAAAAAATCCTGATTGTCAATATAAATGAGACTTGAAGCACTATTTTCATAATACATTCTTAGTGGATAATTCAACTATTTTATGAATAAAAATAACGCTTTTACGACAATTCATTCAAAATTAGCGATAAAGAGCTGGTAAGACCATTCGAGTAACTTACCTAAAATAAGCTTAGGCCACTTTTTCACTAAATGCACCAATCATTTTGTTGATTTTATAGGTAATAAATCGAAGGCCACTGACATTCTCTCTTGAGAATCTTCAAATGCTTCTGTTCCGTGCCAAAAATACGAAGGAAATAAAACTAGCTGTCCAATTTGAGGTTTAACCCATTTATGTGCGGCTAGGGTATCAGGCAGGGCAATGCCAGGTTTACCAAAATGCAGCCAACCTTGTTTACTTGTTTCATCAATTACCGAAGGTACATGCACATAGAATGCACTGCTTAACCATCCTTTAGGATGTACATGGGAAACATGGAACCCTTGGTTGCTTAATTTAACTGACCAATTGGCTGAAAATTCGATTGCTTTGCCAGCATGCTGATAAAATGGATGGGCCTTATCGGGTTTAAGGTCAACTAACAATGAGTCAATGGTACTTTTAAGGGCTCCCCTAAGCTGTTGAATGATCGGCACTTGTTGTGCAAATAAGTTGCCCATGGTCTGAGTACCATGACGTAACGATTGATCTAAGGGATTGCGTTGACTCACGTGAATTTCATTTAAAGCTACGCGTAAAGCTTGGCTAAATTGTTCGATATTTTCATATTGATTTGGCAGTATTATAGGCTGCTGGAAGACCATATTCTGGTAATCACAAAGGTACTCATACTCAGGGCTTTGTAGCTGTCTTAACGCTGTTGTTTTCAATGCCCAAAACAGCTGATCATTAGGGGCTAGTTGCAACATATTATCGATAAGTTTATTTGCCTTGTGATTTTCACCTATGGCTAGGTAGGCTTTTACTAACTTTTCATTTTCGGAAATTGATAAAACCGCTTTTGATGAGATTTTATCCCTAAAATAGCCAACGATATCGTCATGCTTTTGCTCTTTTTCCCATAAAATTAGCTGCAGACTTTTGGCTACGCCTTTCTTATCGGCATGGGTAAATAGTTCATTGACAAGTTGCTTAGCCTTAGCAACTTCATCAATTTTAACTAAACCCACAATATAATCGGCAATTAATTCATCAGACATTTTATCGATTGCTTGTTGGCGATAATGAGATAAATGGTCATCTTCATTCATTTCATATTTCAAGGCGCTAAACAATTGGTTTAGCTTGCGATTATCCGGTGATTTTTGAATACCCTGCTTAAGGGTATCCATGGCGTTTACAGGTTGGTGAAGGTCTAAGTAAACTAATGCTAAGTCTTCATAATATTCAGGATTAGCTGGCTCAATCGTTAATCTTTTTTTGAATAATTCTGCGGCCTGTCGATAATTGCCTTGGTCTTTTTGTAACCAGCCCAATTCTGAGAGCACTCGTAAATTATTTGGCTCGATTTTATCAATGGCAATTAATAGTTCTTCAGCTTTTTTATGTTCATTTCGTTTCTGTAAAATACGGCTTCGTCCAAGCTTAGCCTCAAGTGAATTAACTTGCAGTTTTTCACAGTTAAAAAAAGCTTGTTCAGCTAATTGCAACTCGTCCATATGAAAATAGGTCTGACCCAGCTTTAACCAAACCTGCGGATTTTTATTGTCAAATGACAGACACTGTTTGAAATAGTTAACCGCTTGTTCAAAAGCTTTCGAAAAATAGGCAATCTTGCCTAAAGCGTAATATAAATCAGGTTGTTTGGGATTAAGTAACAAAGATTCGGAAAAATAACGTTTAGCGTCGGTGTTATTATTCAAGCGTTCATAGGCGGAGCCCATGGCTCTAGATAATCGAAAGTCTTTAATACCTACATTTTTTAGAATCTGGAAGTGAGTTAACGCTTGTTCGAACTGGCCTTTATGCATTAACTGCATCGCCATGTTCAGCCTTTGTTGTACGCTTAAGTTTGGATTTTGCATATTTGGGTTTTGCATAACAGTCAGATACTAAAATCAGGTTACAAGTGGGTGTGAACCAAGTTGCGAATCAAGGTAAGATACCACTTAATGAAATCCAACCCAAGATTAAATCCAGAGTCCATTTTGTCGCAAATAACACAACAACGATTACAAGACGCGCAGCAATTATTAGCTAACGGTAAACTCACCTCAAGCCGGTTGGCAATAAATAAAGTCTTACGTAAAGAACCTCAGCAAACAGATGCCTTAATAATAAAATATCAAATAGAAGCTGCAGAAGGACAATTTGATTTAGCGTTAGACCAGTTAATTAAGTTGGTAGATGATCATGACTTAACGGAAGCACAATTATTTACTGTGGCTGGGCACTTAAACAAGTTGGAGCTGTATTTTCTATTAAATAAAGTGTTAGACAAGCTTATTGCTCTGCACCCACAAGATATGAAAATAAAATTTAATCAGAGTTTATGTTTGAGCAAAATAGGCAGGATACAAGAATCACTTGAACTTGCTTTAGTGTGTGAACAAAACAACTTTGACAACCCGCTTTTACTGCTAAATATTGGGCATCATTATAAAGCCTTTAGTAATACGCAAAAAGCGGCAGAATATTATAAAAAATACATCATTCAACAACCTGCTAACAGTGGTTATGGATACTGGAGCTTAGCGGATTTAAAAAATTATACTTTCACCCTTCAAGAAATTGAGGGTATGCAAACTAAACTTGCAAACATCTCCAAAGGTGAATCAGAAACCAAACCTGAGTTAATCGAGTTTGCTCTAAGTCATGCTAAAGCGCAGCAGAAACAATACTCACAAGCCTTTGAATATATGCAAGCAGCCAATGCTAAGGTGTCGAAGATACGGCCTTTTCGACAGCAGGGTTACTTACAGTTAATCAATGAACTAAGTCACTATCAGCCGAAGACGAATAATCTAGAAACCAAATTTAAGTCTGCAGATAAAGTGACGCCCATTTTTATAGTGGGCATGCCCCGCTCTGGCACTACCTTAACAGAACAAATTTTAGCGAGTCACTCCCAGGTAGCTGCCACGGATGAACTTCCTTTTATGGAAAGAGTTGCCATGCAATTGGCCCGTAAGCAGGGTTATAGTCAAAGCCTGTTAGCAATGACCCAAGAGCAACATACGCGATACTCCTCGTTTTATTTAAAACAAGCTGCTGCGTATTTAACCGCAGAGTATCCATTTATTATTGATAAAAACCCCACTAATTATTTGCACATTGGATTAATTTTAAAATTGTTCCCGAATGCAAAAATTATTAATTTAGTGCGCGACCCCTTTGATAATGCAATGAGTGTATACAAACAGCATTTTAGCCAGGGAAATGATTTTAGTTTTAACTTAGCGGCCATCGAAAGCTATCTAGGCGGTTACATAAAAATAATGGAACATTGGTCTAAACTATTTCCACACAACATCTACCATTTGCAATACCCCAAATTGGTGTCTGAACCGCAGAAAACGATTACCCAACTACTTGAATTTTGTGGGTTACCCGTCGAGCAGCAATGTTTTGAGTTTTTTAAATCCGACAAGCCGGTATTAACTCCAAGCGCTAGCCAAGTGCGTCAACCCATCCATAACAATGCCATTGGAAGTGCTGACGTGTACGCCGCCTATTTGCCACAATTTAAACAACAGATGGAGCAGTTAAAATCACGTATTCAATCAAGTTTGCTGCAAAACCGCTAAGGGCTATGCAGCTTTGGACCTAGCGCTTTTAATTGTGATTAGCTTAGTTTGTGATTAACTTAGTTTGTGATTAACTTAGTTTGCCGTGACAGTGTTTAAATTTGAGTCCAGAACCACAATAACAGATATCGTTTCTACCTAATTTGTGGTTTTTAGGATTCTCAGTTTGTGGGCTGTCAGTACTTGCGGCGTTTTGGGGTTGACCTGCCACAGAGGTCGGTGCTGGGCTGCTGTTTTGTGAAGCGCCGGCAGGCCTATTTTTAGGGTTTTGACTCTGGCCTTTAACCTTAGTTGTTGCTGCGCTTCCTAGGTAACTATCTTTGACTTCTACATTCAGGGCCGGATCAATCATACAATGTAAAAACATACGAGTAGCCTGAGTACCATTAGTCAGTTTTAAGCTACTCTCAAGGTGCATAACCTGCTCATAGGCGGTTTGCCGCAACTTATGATATGCAGGCCAACCTTCTTCCGTCAGGCCGTATAAACTCCATAGTTCTCGCCACTGGTGGCAAAATGACTCCACCCTATTAATCATTTCTTCACGTTGTTCGGAGGGGTTCGACTCCTCCAACATCAAATCAGAAATAAGATCATTTGCTAAGCCGTCCATTTCACCAGGAGAAAGGACTAAGGGAGTGTTAAAACGTTCACTTTTAAAATTGCCGTCACTGTTAGGGTTGAACGGCAGGTGCTTAATTTGCTGCTCGGTAAACGCCTTATTCAACCAAGGCACGTGGCCACCTTCGACCATCTCCCAGAATCGACTTGAACCACAGATATCGATTACCAGGTGCACTCTAAAAAGTTGACTATTATTGTCTACGTGGTGGTACTTCCAAGAATCGAAAATCCAAGCCTCCCCAGCTTTCATGTGCACTTGTTTGTCACCGCAGTAAAAAACCACATTGGGATCAGTCACAATGGGGATATGAATACGTACACGTTTATACCAGTGATAATTTATATCCGAATGTAACGGCACTTGGCATCCGCTTTCCAAGCCCATTAAACGAGAGCGCCCTATCACCTCACCAAAACTAGCAATCACCTGTTTAAGATAGGGGGTTTGCTCCAACACCGGAGTTGCCGCCATAGGTCCTTTAAAAAGATTATTAAATTGCCCATTTAACGACACCAATGGAATAGATAAATTACCTTTAAAACCTTCGTGATGGGGGATCCACAAATTGCGTTCAAGTTGCTCAACTTCCATTTGCAGACGCTTTTCGTCAAAGTGTAGAGGAAGTTGAATAAATTCATGTTTTAGTTTCAAAGCTGTCTTTCCATTAGTGTTGTTTCAGTTGTTCGCTACTAGAACCCTTATTTTACAATAAGACCATGACATTGTTTGTATCTTTTACCAGAACCACAAGGGCAAGGCGCATTGCGGGAAACCTTGGGGGACGAATGGTTTTTATTAGTCGCATCAATAGGTGTTTGCACTACAGGACGATCAAAATCCAAATCAATTACATCTAATGGCCTGATGCCACGACTACCTAGTAGAGCATTAATTTTAGCCAAAGTATTTTCTACATAAGGCAACTGCTCGCACACTTCCCTTTCGTTCTGTTTCCACTTATTTTTATTCGGTGGAGATAGGGTGTAACGAGACAAAGGTAGATGTTGCAGATTTTCGGTAAATGCTGACAAATGAGCAAAATCAGTCAAACGATTAATCACACCCATGGGCTGGGCAACTAAATCTTGGTAGCAAACCACTTCATATTGACTAGCTGGTAAGCTCCCTAAAGCGTTGAGAATAGCATCATTAGCAGACTGCCATTGAAATCGTGCTACTGCAGCACGACTGGCTGACTTATAATCTTGCCAACCATCGGGCAACAAAAATGACCACCTAGAATCCGCAGCTGTAATCTCGGGATAGGTCACAAATCGACCGGAACGCCAGCCATCCATGATGCTACTAATATTTTCACGCGGATCCCTCACTAGATAAATGAATTTAGCATCAGGAAAGACCGAAAGTAAAAATGGAATTCGAAGGGCATTTTTTGGGGTTTTTTCAAGTAAACGAATCTGCGGGTTTGTATCAGTATGAACGAGCCCTTTTGCTTTCAATGCCCCTTGATAAAATCGGTTTCGCAAAGTCGCGACTGTACTCTCGTCTGCGTCACTCTGATCTAAACGATTGGAAACATAACCTCTCGCCACTGTGCTTAATGCTGGTATATGTTCAATAATATGATGGCTTTCGCCGCCAACCGTCCAAAGCTCGGGGTGTTTGGCCAAGGTTTCAAATAATAAAGTACTGCCCGCTCTTGGCGCCGACAAGATAATAATGGGTTGAATGAGCTTATTGCTGTGCTTTGGTACCACTTATGTATCGCCCTATCATATTTCCATTTTCAAAGATGTGCTCGTTGTTATCTATTTGCAAATCGTATTTTTTCAGCAATTCTATTAACTGCTGATATTTAGATTCGTCCAACGCAGCATTGACTAAGTCTGATAGTCTTACAATTTGGCCATCTAATTCATGTAAAAATAGGTTTAAATCGTTTCTTCGTTTTTTGAGCTCTAATCCAGGGTTCATCACATGTTTTAGAAAAGCTGGAAAATTTGTACCTTGCAAACCAGAACTGTGTTTTGTCGCTAAACCGCCAATATCTGCATTTAGTTTATGCCTGAGTTGCTCGGTTGTTTGGGATTGTTGACCATATTTAGCCAAACCGTCAATTAACTTTCTAAGACTATCAATAACTTCGCTGCTTAAAAGTGCTTTTGCTGCTTCAAGTATTTGTATATTTGGCTTCACGATACTGGACTCAATATCATGAAGTACAAATTGAAATTGCCCTGCAGAATTTAGAATCCGAGCCACCTCAGGCAAACTGTCAGATAAACTCGAATACTCGATGCCGAATTGAGAAACGACGCAACCATAACTTTGATCTTCAAAGGGAACCTTTTCAGCACTGGTTTCTTCTACAAAGTTAATATTATCTAAATCTTGCAATGTCTCAGGTATGCTTAATTTGGCACTGTCTAACCCGGTGAAATATAGGTCAGGATTAACCTTGTTACCTAAAGCGATAATCGAACCATTACCGGTGCCGATATCCAAAACTTGAGTCTGATTTGCTATTGCTGTGAACACCTTTTCCCAATGGGATTTTAATGCACCTGTATAATTTTCTGAAAACTCATTGCCAAAAGACGTTAAATGTCCTTGTTGCCAATACTGACTCCAATAACTATCCAAGGGTTACCTCCCTATAAAAATTCAATAAAAAAGGCCGATATAAATCGGCCTTTTGCTATTAACGTTGTTTAACAAACGTATTGGTAATTAGCGTATTAGAAACTAATTGTATAGTTTACACGGTAATCACGACCAAAGTTGTTATACAAGTCTTGGTCATCCCAAGTACCTGTAGAAGACAACACTGGATCTTCGTCTGTTAGGTTGTTAACAGTTAGAGTTAGAGCACCATACTTACCAGCATTGTAAGTATAAGTAAGGTTATGAATTAACCAGCTATCTAACTTACCAGACTGAACCCATGCACCATCTGTAAAGATTTCATTTTCAGACGTGCTATCGGTGTAAGTCATGTTCCAAGCCACTAAATGGTCAGATAATGCCCAAGATAATGTTGCAACTGATTTGAACTCAGGCTGACCTGACCAACTAGCCGTATCAGTAATCACGCCGCCAACTTCTTCATCATAAGATAAAACAAAGCTGTTAGTGTTAGATAGACGGAAATCACCAACTTCAGTTTCAACCATACCAGTAAAGGTCAAATCGATACCTTCAATTTCGAAACCGATACCGTTGAAGTAACCAGTACCCGCTTCTAGTAATGTGCCTGAAGAAGCACGAACTAGGTAGAAAGTTTCGTCAGATGTGTCAGCACCAGGTGCTAGAGCTGTGATTAGGCCAGCAGCTTCATCAGACAACAATGCTTGAACCGTTTTAGTTTGGATTACGTTATCGATAGATAGCTTGAAGTAATCAACTTTTACACCAAACTCGTCAGACACATCCCAAACCACACCTAAGTTAGTGTAATCAGAAGATTCAGGACCTAGGTTAGAGTTTGATTTGTAGTAAGTATCATACTGTCTTTCGTTAGTTGAACCAGAAGCATAATCGATCGCGCCTTCAGCAGAGAAAGTAGTTGCTGCGTTCAATTCATCCAAACCTGGAGCACGGAAAGACTCAGAGTATGATGCACGAAGTACCACACCGTCAGCTACTTCCCAACGTGCTTTAATAGCAGGAGAAACGTTATCACCAAAATCTGAGTAATCATCGTAACGAACAGCGATGTTCACTTCTAAATCATCAGTTACAGGTAATACAGATTCGAAGAACAATGCAGTAACGTCACGCATACCTTCAGCACTGTTACCAGCAGAACCACCGATTAGACCAGCTTCTGACTGACCGTCATAGATATCTGCATAAGTTTGCTCAATGTATTCAGCACCAAAATAGTGTGCAGCCATACCACCATTAAGCTCGAACATATCAAAGCCAATACCAGCAAAGTATTGATCAAGAGTTGAGCCAGAGTTTTGAAGAGTAGTTGCTTTCATGTTAGCAATACCTTGTTCAGAACCTAGATCGATACCGTTAGCTTCGTTATACGCTAAACCACCGTAACTTAGGTAGTATTCACCCACTGATTTGTTATCAGCGATGTTAGAGTGATAATAAACTTCCCAAGAAGCATCATTCCAATCTAGATTACCACGGAAACCAGTTGTGTAATCTTGGTTGTAATCGTCTACGTTACCGTCACGAGTACCAATACCAACCCAGCGGAAGAATCCGTAAGCGCCATCAACACCGTAAGGGTTATTTGGGTTATCTGCACTCATATTTACCCAAGGAGCAGCAGGAGGAGCGTAACGACCAAATGAGCTGTTTTGAACAAACATTGCTTGACCAAACCATTCTACGTCTTCTGCAACTTCATAGTTAGCATTTACGTAAAGGGTGTTACGGTCAACAGATGCAGTGTTATAAGAAACGTTAGCAAAAGCGTACATACAATATGTAGAACCTGGGTTACCCCAGTCATTATCAGCAGCTACTGTTTGGAAAGTATCTGAACCGTATTCAGCTTCTAAATCACCACACAAAGGAGATGCTTGAGCATCAGTAAACGTTGGATCAGCAACAGTTGCACCATAGATAGACCAACCTGAAGTTTCGTCATATGCTTGGATTTCGCCGTCGCCATTAAAATCTGTCATGCTTGCAGCCGTATAATCACGAGCACCATCAGAGATACCTTTACGCTCTTGGTGATCGAATGCAAACGTGATGTTACCTTTATCGTTAGACACACCGCCTACGATAGAGAATTCTTTAGAAGTTGTACCTTCGTCATTATCACGGTGACCTAAACCACCAGAGAAAGTCAAACCTTCATAGTTCTCTTTAAGGATAACGTTAACTACACCAGCCATTGCATCAGAACCATAAACAGAAGAACCACCTTCAGTCATGATATCGATACGCTCAACTGCTGCGAAAGGAATAGCGTTAAGGTTAGCAGAAGCTCCACCTAATGTAGGTGAACCTGGGAAACGACGACCGTTCAATAGAACTAGTGTACGTTGAGAACCAGCACCGCGAAGGTCAATCGTTGCTTGAGACTGTGCAGAGCTACCTGAACGCTCTGAGAAAGAACCGAACGAGTTCAAAGAACTGCTACGAAGTGCATCAGCAACTGAGAAATCACCTTCTAATTTAATATCAGCTGCGCTGATAGAAATTACTGGAGATGCGCCTTCAAGGTCAGAACGTTGGATACGTGAACCGGTTACAGAGATTTTCTCTACGCCAGCCGAATCTTGTGCAACAGCTGTTGCAGGAGCCAATACTGCTGTAGAAGCAGCACCGACAGCTAGAGCTAGACGAATTGACTTCGTTAACTTTGAATTTGTATACATGTATGTCTCCCTGGACCACTATTTAATAGTGTTAGTTTTATCGCTTATGCGACTTTTTATTAGTAAGGTAGTGAACCTCGCACTGAATAATAAACACATCATAGTGCCGTGGTCAACTCGTTGTATTAGCCTATTACATAAAAGTTCAATATATTTCATAAAGGAATAAGTAACTAAAAGTTTACGCTTTTAACCTTGGCTAAATTTAAAAGAATTGCTTCTATTAATAACTACTAGAATTTTTGAAACCAAAACCTTTCGACTAGTTGTTGACTATTTCATCTAGCCAGTCTTAATTTTTGGTTTAAAAAACATATACACACCCCTTGTAACAGTTTGAAATTAAATGAAATAATAATTACATCTTGGTTTTGAGAATGGTGTTTTCACTATCTTTGCCTATTTTTAGTGAACAGGATCATGGGTAAGGAAAATACTTACCAGCGGTCTTCAACCCCATTTAAAACAGGTGTTAACAACGTGTTAAAAAGCATTTGAATTATCAGATAAATATATTTTTGGTTTTTTTGAGGCTAAATTTGGCTAATTACATCGATTGATTATAAATCAGACAGCCTAGGCCTTTACAGAAAGCTATTGGTATTATCAAACGATTCCACTAAGCTAATATTTTGCAGATAGATGAGCGAGAACCAGTAATAATGAAACTTGATGATGACATCCACAATTATTATGAACATCTAATATTAGAAAGAATTGAATTATTGGAGCTGGGTAACTTTAAAACTTCAGACTATATCGCAGACTTGTGTTGCTTAGCACTTAACCAATTACCGCCAAGGTATATAAGGTTTGACGTGGATATGTCTTTTTACCTTCCACAAAGTGAACGTGAGGAAATGGAAAGCAAGGTAATCAATGCTGTTTCTAAAGCGATGAGCTATTTAGATGATCCAGAGCCGGTAGATTCATAGATTTTAATGAATTGATGCTTAATCAGTATATAAAGAGGGAATGTATTTAAATTAGAGAATTTGGGTGGCGGCCCATCAGCCACATTCCGGCACATGAGTCGTCTGCTGCGGCTGCTCCCTTCCGGGCCTGACCGATTTCACAGAGTATCATTGCGGAAGGACCAACAGGCCACCATAGAAACTCAGATTCAATAATCTTAGCCCTAAGCAAGAGTCATTGAATCGGCGCGCATTATGACCAAAGCCGTATTAATATGCAAGGTTGAATTCACATCCAAACAACTAGTTGCTGAATTTTCATCCTACAACAAGGCAAAAGCTCATATGGCGCCTTATAAAAAACCTATTCTGCTAAAAAGCGTTCTTCTGCCATACGGTTGGAAATCACATTAGTTGCTTGTTTCTCCGCCGCAGCACGCTCATATATTTGGGTTAGTGTATCTGCTATACCTTCAATGTGGCTGCGCATGGCTTCAGCAGTACTGAGCATACGTTGATGGTAGATGTCGATAACGCCACCAGCGTTAATCACATAATCGGGGGCATATAAAATACCCTTTTCACGCAATAACTCCCCTACGGACTCCTGGGCCAATTGATTATTCGCCGCACCAGCAATCACTTTCGCTTTAATTCTGCCCAGAGTTTGATGATTAACAGAGGCCCCCATGGCGCAAGGCGCGTATACATCAACATCAAGATCAAAGATCTCATCGGGGCTAACCGCTGTGGCAGCAAACTTTTCAACCGCTAGGTTTACATTGTCTGGATAGATATCAGTGACGTATAGTTTTGCGCCATGTTGATACAAATGTTCAGCTAAACGAAAGCCCACATGCCCCATACCCTGTATTACTACTTTTACACCTTGTAAATCTGAACCTAACGCATATTTAACTGACGCTTCTACACCTTTAAATACACCATAGGCAGTAGACGGTGCCGGATTGCCATCGGCTTCACCACCATCAACTCGATATTTCGCCTGAATTCCTGATACATGGTCGGTATTCTGTGCCATCATTTTAATATCAGTTACTGCAATACCTGAATCCTCAGCGGTTATATAGCGACCGCCCATTTGCTCTACAAAGGTTCCCATAGCCGCCATCAGCTCAGGACTTTTTTGAGTGCGCGGGTCGCCTATAATAACCGCTTTTCCACCGCCCAACTTAAGTTGCGCCATAGCAGCTTTATATGTCATCCCTTTCGACAACCTGAGCACATCATTGAGGGCTTCTTCACTGCTGGCATAAGGCCACATTCTACATCCACCTAGTGACGGACCAAGATTGGTATTGTGCACTGCAATAATTGCCTGCAAACCGGTTTTTTGGTCATTAAAAAACGCCACTTGCTCATGGCCATCAAATTCTAAGTGATCGAACACAGACATTACTAAACCTTATAAATAGTTTGTTATTTTTAAGTATAGTAGCGCAAGGTGTTGAGGATATGTTTTGCTAAGAATTTTACGCTGGCAGAAAACGCGCAATTGTGTAACGATTGGATTCCAACATTTAGGATAATTATCCTAGTATCTTTCCTTGAAAAAGATAAAGATTTTGCGCATGCTCCACTATTAAATTAAATAATCCATTTTTGACAAGATCATCTTATGAAGTTTGATAAATTTGACCGTGAAATTCTACGAGTTTTACAAAAAGACGCCACTGTATCTATGGCCGAGTTAAGCCAAAAAGTAGGTTTGTCTCACACGCCATGCTGGCGCCGAGTAAAACGCATGGAAGCCGATGGTATTATTAAGCAAAAAGTAACCATATTAGATAATAAAAAGCTTAACCTAGGTGTTTCAGTATTTATTTATGTTACCTTGAAAAATCATGATGGCGAATCACTAAACGAATTTGAAGCATCAGTGCAAAGTATTGATGAAATAGTTGAATGTCACACCACCAGCGGCGACAAAGATTATCTCTTAAAAGTCATCGTTGAGAGTATTGAAGAATATGAGCACTTACTAAAAAGTAAACTCACCAACTTACCTTTAGTCGATCACCTTAGCTCTACGTTTGCCCTTAAGCAGGTAAAGAACACCACAGAGCTACCCATTAAAAACATATAGTCTCAGCTCAAACCGCATCTACCTGATTTTCGGGTTTGGCATCGATAAATGCCTGCAATTGATTACAATTGTCTGCGACCCGCTGAATTAAGGGGAACTGCTCCATATCGACCCCATATCGTTCAGCGTTATAAACCTGAGGTACTAAACAGACATCGGCCATGCTGAGGTCGAAACCGAAGCAGTAGTCAGCAACGGTATTTACCAGTCGCTTTTCGATCCCTTTAAAACCCGTTTCAATCCAATGTTTGCACCATGCAGCGTTATCTTCTTCGGTGGATTGAAAGTTTGTTTTTAGATGGCGCAATACACGTAGGTTCGTGATCGGCTGAATATCACATGCAATATCCTGTGAAAAACTGCGCACTCTTGCACGATCTAAGCGATGAATAGGTACTAATTTCACCGGCTCTTCATAACGCTCATCAATATATTCAATAATCGCCATCGACTGATTTAGAAAAATATCTTCATCATCATCGACAAAAGTAGGCACTAAGTGCGCTGGGTTTAATGCACTATATTGCTCACTAAACTGTGCGCCACCGTCTTTAGTTAAATTAACCGGAACATAGGTATAATCTAATTGTTTTAAATTAAGTGCTATTCGAGCTCTATAGGAAGCAGAAGAACGCCAGTACCCGTGTAAATATAAACTCATTTATTATCTCCTCGAACTAAGTATATTCCATGTTTCAAAAAAACATGGTGTTAACCCAGATTAGCCTTTACAACTTTCTGTTCGATACTGCCAAATATAGAACTTCCCTGCTCGTCCTTCATCTCTATTTTAATGTGGTCACCAAACTTCATAAACTCAGTACTGGGTTTGCCGTCTCGAATTGTTTCTATCATTCTTACTTCCGCAATACAGGAGTAGCCTACTCCGCCCTCAGCTATACTAGTTCCGTATTCGGTACCTTGTTTGTTAGATACCGTGCCAGACCCAATAATAGTGCCGGCACTCAAATTACGACTTTTCGCCGCGTGTGCAACTAATTGGGAAAAATCAAATGTCATATCCACCCCCGCTTGAGGACACCCAAATAGCGTGTGGTTATATTCTGAGATCAATGGCAGGTGCACTTTATTATCAACCCATTTGTCACCCAACTCATCAGGGGTGACGGCAACAGGGGAAAATGCAGATGCAGGTTTAGACTGGAAAAAACCAAAACCTTTGGCTAACTCTCCTGGAATCAGCCCTCTTAGAGATACATCATTAACTAACATGATTAATTTAATATGTTGGCCAGCGCTTTCGGGCGCTATGCCCATGGGAACATCGTCTGTCACCACAGCTACTTCAGCTTCAAAGTCCACGCCCCATTGATCGCTGGGTAGAACAACATCCTCTGTTGGGCCAATAAAGTCATCGGAGCCACCTTGATACATGAGGGGATCGTGCCAGAAACTCTCAGGAATCTCTGCACCTCTGGCTTTTCGAACCAGTTCCACATGATTAACATAGGCGCTGCCATCGGCCCATTGATAGGCTCTTGGCAAAGGCGACTCACACTTTTTACTGTCGAAGGGCAAAGCATCTTGCAGTGTCCCTGCATTTAATTGTTCATATATTGATACTAATTTTGGACTTATTTGCGCCCAATTATCCAGAGCCTGCTGCATAGTGTTGGCAATATCAGTGACTAAAACACACTGAGTAAGGGTTTTGTTTACGACTACCAGCTGACCATCTCGGCTCGCATTTTTATAACTTGCTAATTTCATGGCAATCCTTTTGAGATAATTATTTAACTTGCCAACTATTTACATAGTCAACATTTTCAACCAATGAGGACACCTCAGCTACCTGCAAAGCATCCCGTGTATCCAACATTACCGCCACTTCATCGGTGAAGGTCTTTTTATGGGCACTACCTGCCGCAAATGCTTTTGGGTGAGGTCCGTGGGTAAACCCAGCTGGATGGAAGGTGACCATACCTTTTTCAATATTGTCTCTAGAGAAAAAGTCCCCCTGGTGATAAAACAAGACCTCGTCATAATCGTCATTATTGTGATAAAAAGGGACTTTTAATGCTCCAGGATCACTTTCTATGGGCCTGGGTACAAAGGTACAAATCACAAATCGACTGGCAACAAAGGTAGTGTGAGCGGACGGTGGCAAATGATATCGGTGACTCATCAATGGGCGGATATCTCGCCAATTAATTCGAACCACACTCAAATCACCATGCCAACCAATGGCATCAAGGGGGTTAAATGGGTAAGTCACTTCGGAAATTTGGTTATGCCGCTTAATTTCTACTTGCCATCTTTGTTCGCTGTACTGCTGTTTGAACATTTCATCGATTTCAGGGACATCTAACATACCCGCATCAAAAATAGCATGGGAACCCACTAGCCCTTTTTCTGGCAATTGATAGCTATCATTGGTGGCTTCAATCATCAAGATTTGCATGTGTGAATCAGGCTCAATTCGCCATAAAGTCGAACGGGGGATCACCACATAATCCCCTTCTTTGATGGACAAGTGCCCATAGTCACAAAACAGCTGCCCGCTACCTTGATGAATAAATAACAATTCATCACCATCGGCATTGCGGGCGAGCTTTTTCATTGCTCCATGGCAATGCCAGATGCGATAGCGACAATGAACATTGAATAAAATGTCAGGTGCACTCCATGGGGAGTTGCCGTTTATAGCGACATTTTTTTCTGGCAATAAATTTAAATCAAAAGCCCTGGGACGCAATGGCCCCTGCCAATCAATCCAACCCGTTGGTGCATGGGTATGATGGAGGTGCGTAGCAGGTCCAAAAAATCCATTGCGGCCAATTTCCCGTTCGAAAATGGCTTGCTCAGGAAAGTCCGCATGGGCTTGACGGGAACAGGTTCCCGCTTGGCGAGGAAAATGAATCCATCTACGCATCGGACTTTTCACCGTTATTTTCGATTACGCCACGTCGAATTTGATCTTGCTCAATGGACTCAAACAAGGCTTTAAAATTACCTTCTCCAAAACCTTCATTGCCTTTACGTTGAATAATTTCGAAAAAGACCGGTCCAATCACGGTATCAGTAAATATTTGTAGTAAAATCCCGTCTTTCATAGGTGCGCCATCAATCAGCACTTTTAGCTCTTGCAAAGTGGCTAAATCTTCTCCGTGTCCTTCAACACGTTTATCCACATTCTCATAATAAGTATCAGGCGTATCCATGAACTTAAGTCCACGTGCTTTTAAGGTCCGCACAGTGTCGTAAATATCTTCCGTAGATAAAGCAATATGTTGAATACCTTCACCATTGTATTCACGGATGAATTCTTCGATTTGCGATTTATCATCCGATGACTCATTGATGGGAATACGGATTTTACCGCAAGGAGAGGTCATAGCTTTACTCACTAACCCCGTTAACTTGCCTTCAATATCGAAATATCGAATCTCGCGGAAGTTACCAATTCGTTCATAAAAATTAGCCCAAACCGCCATATTTCCGCGTTTCACATTGTGGGTTAGGTGATCGAGTACCGCTAAACCCGCATTGGCTTTTTGCATACGCTCTTGCCAGTCGGGATAGAATTTGAAATCAATGCTATAAATTGATTCGTCGCCATAACGGTCAACAAAATACAAGGTACTTTCGCCAATACCGTATACGGCAGGAATATTGAGTTCCATGGCCCCTAAATTACCAATAAATTGCTTAGCACCATTTTTGACTGCATGTTGTAATGCTTTGCCTGCGTCCTTCACCCGAAACGCCATGCCACAGACACTTGGCCCCCGTAAACGGGCAAACTCTTCAGCTTGTGATGCAGGTTCGGCGTTCACAATAAAATTAATATCACCTTGTTTAAACAACCAAACCCGTTTAGAACGGTGTTGAGCAACTTCTGCAAAACCTAGTGAAACAAAGAGATCTTTAAGATCTTGAATCCCTTTTTCATCTGCTGCGGTATATTCCACAAATTCGAAGCCGTCACATTGCAAAGGGTTGAAGTGAATGTCAGTAGTCATTGATATTTCTCGCAAAAGTTAAACAAGTAGATGGCTATACTTAAGCGTATTATTTGCCAGAACTAAAGAGTCTGCGGCAGGATAGTTGTTTACTAAAATAATTAATTTTTGTAACGTAATTTTTACATTTATGGCTAGGCACTAAAAAGCCGCTAAAAAGCGGCTTTTTATGTCAACAAAAATGAACACTGCAAAAATAACTGTATCTAAAGTTTTACAGTCTTCTTATTGATCCCGTATTCCCGTAACTTGTTGGCAATCGCGGTATGACTCAAACCTAACTTTTTGGCGAGTTGACGGGTACTGGGGTAATAAGGATAGAGGCGCCTCAACAAACTTTTTTCATAGCGCTTCACTTCTTCTTCCAAAGAACCTTCGAACTCTTCAGGAATGAAATTCAAGTTTGTTGAACTACTGGGCAGTTGAATATGCTCTTTACACATCTCATTGCCTTCGAGCAAAGACAATGCTCGATATAGTGCATTTTCAAGTTGTCTAACATTGCCCGGCCAAGAGTAAGACTGTAAATAATCAACACAAGATTTACTTAATTTTGGCGCGCGACGACCGAGCTTCATACAATGTTGTTTGATGAATCTATCGGCCAACGGAATAATATCGGATTTGCGTTCACGCAACGCAGGGACAGTTAAACTCAGTACATTGAGGCGATAATAAAGATCTTCTCTAAATTGCCCCTCTTCTACAAGTTTAGCTAAATCTTTTTGGGTGGTGCAGACAATTCTCACATCCACGGTCACTTCATTGCTGTCACCTACTCTGCGGAATGTGCCGTTTTGTAACACCCGTAACAGTTTAGATTGCAACTGATCTGACATATCTCCCACTTCATCTAAGAAAAGAGTGCCACCTTTGGCTTGTTCCAGAATCCCCGCTTTGCCTTCTGCTTGCCCAAATTCCCCGGGAGCGTAACCAAATAACTCGGTTTCAGCGACATTATCCGGTAATGAAGCACAGTTGAGGGGGAGGAATTGGCCACTGGCTCGGCGACTTGCCTCATGACAAGCTCTGGCCAACATCTCTTTGCCAGTCCCTGTTTCACCAAATATCAGAATAGGGCCATCTAATTCGGCCATGCGGGTGGCTTCTTTAACCACCTTTTTCATCACATTACTGCTAGCTTGCACCGAGGCAAAACTATCGTTACTGATTTGGTGGAAAACAGTAAGCTGCTGTTCCAATCTAAACTCGGATTTAAGCATCAGTAGTGCTCCAGCTAGAATCGAAGAACCACCAGCATCGGGGATCATGACTGGCAATATATCTGCTAAAAAGTCTTGTTCTAAAAAGCTAACTTTTTGAGTCTGTGCGGTTAAGGGGTTACCTTCAAACCATTTTTGAAAAGTGAAACCGCGAACAAATTCGCCAATTTCTTCTCCTAACAAACTTTCGGAGCTTTGTTCAACGCTCGCAGTTACCGCTTCATTAACCAGTAAAATCCGACCTCTGGTATCTAAAGAGAAAATGGGATCAGGTAAAGTTTGTAGCAGCGCTCGTAGCTGATTTTGTTCTCTCTCAATTGGCATAAAAGGTGTTGTTTTAACATCTTCTATGCCTTTAATACGCCGAATTTCTGGCATAAACTGCTGAAAATCTTCAAATTTAATATTGGGGAAATTTAAGAAAATTTTCCCAGCGATATCTATTTCAATACCACGTAAATCAATTTCGTAATTGACTAATATGTCTAATACATCTTGCGCTATGCCCAATCTGTCCTGACAAATAATTTCCAATCGCATACAGTCACGATCCATTTAATAAGGTGTAAAGATATTATTACAAATTTAGAGGGTTGTCTTCAAATTCAGTGAGGTAGTTAACCTAAATTTAAGACAAAGGGAGAAATACGTGCTTTTTGTAGGAACCATTGCAAACAAAAAGCACGGTTTAGTCTAGCCTGTAATTTTAAGGTTTGCCTTTAAACCTAATACAAATTAACTAACTAACTTGTCCTTGGCTTCAAACAGTGGCGCTTTCAAACCTAGTTTTTTAGCGGTGTTCACTAAGGCCATAACATCGAGTTGAGTTAATTCAAACAATTGTTCAAAGTGATTAAGGGTAAAGTAGATAGGCTGCATAATGTCTATTCTGTAGGGAGTTCGCAACGCCTCTAAAGGTGACATTTCTTGTCTAATCGGCTTATCACTCTCTAGAGCATATATAGTTTCACTTGGTGACGATAAGATCCCTCCTCCATAGATACGCATTCCTTCAGAGGTGTGCAGTAAACCGAATTCAACGGTGAACCAATACAATCGAGCCAAATATGCACGATCTTGTTTACTGGCGGCTAACCCTAATTTTCCGTAGGTATGAGTAAAATGCGCAAAAGATGGATTGGTCAGTAATGGACAATGACCGAAAATCTCATGGAAAATATCCGGTTCCTGAAGATAATCAAAATCTTCACGACTGCGGATAAAAGTGGCTACCGGAAATTTTTTATTCGCCAGTAATGTAAAAAAGGCGTCGAAATTAATCAATGATGGTACTTGCTCCACTTGCCAGCCAGTTGTTGCTGCCAACACTTCATTAACTTCACCTAATTGGGGGATTCGATCGGAAGGTAGATCAAGTAAATTAAGGCCCTCCATAAACTCATCACAGGCTCTATTTTCAATAATGGCGACTTGTCTTTTAAATAGGGATTGCCATACGGAATTTTCATTTTCCGACCAATCTACTAAACCATTTTGATCCATACTACGAGAGTAATATTTTGTTGATTTTGCCATCTGTATTCCTCGGCCTCAAAATTAACAGAAGCCATTTTTCGGTTCACTTTGTGGCTAACCACTAGTAGAAACCGATTTAAATTGCTGTACTCCAATTCCTTTAAGTCTACTTAAATCAACACAAAGGAACAGAAACAGAGGCATATACAGCTCACTCAAAAATGTAACATTATTTTTACATTTTTGAGTGTTTTTCTAATTTTTTCAGTAAGTTATGAAGTGACTTTTTTTAAGTCCGCTAACAGTTGTTGGCTTAATTTAGATAATCCAGGAGGTTTGCTCGCTATCCAAGGCAATGGACGGCAAGCGTGCATTGCTTTTATTCCTATTCGTGTGGTTAACACTCCGGCCCCTAACCCTTGCGCGACTCTTGATGATAATTTGCCGGTCACCCCAGCTCCAAGAGCATAATTTCCTGCGTCACTTATAATCTCAGCCGCTCCAGCTATTAACATCGATTTGAAGACCCGCTTAATCAAACTGATTCTTCCCCAGTATCCCAACTGTATTCCATAACATTGGCTCACTTGTTTGAGCATCACTAAGTTACGCCATAAAACCACTATCATATCTAACAAAGCAAAGGGACTAACTGCAATCATGGCTGCCGAAGCGGAGGCGTGTTTGGTTACGCAGGCTAAGGCTTTTTCATCAACTTTTTGTAATACTTTTTGCTCAAATAATTGTAAGACTTCACTGTCTACATGGTGTGCTTGCAATGCATTTTTCCACTGACTAATTTCCTGCTCATATTCTTCAGCAGGCAGATTCGCGATGAGCTTTTCACAAAAGCCTTCTGACTGACCAATAGTGGGTGCGGCAATCAATTGCTGCGCTTGTTGTTTAAATTGCTCGTGACGTTTCAGATGAGCCAATCCTCGCCACTGAGAAAACAACTCTTTGCCTGCCATTAGTACAATAAGTGTAAACAACACAAGCCAAATAGCAGATAAGTAGTCTTCAGATACAATCACTTCACGAATAAACAACGCCAGCTCAACGCATCCTAGACCTAATATCATCAACAATAGCCAGAATAACTTAGAGCTTTTCGCTGTTTTAGCGTCTTGCCCAATGTCGAGATCATCATGCTGCGCAACCGCGGAGTTGCTTTCTTCCCACTCCACTTCGTCAGCTAACAATGTCGCTGGTTTTATCTTATTCACGCCCCCTTCGTTAGGCGCACTAGTCACATTGTCTTGCTCTTCAGTCAGAATCAGACTCGATTGAATACTGTCTTTGCCCGTTTGCTCAGATTGACTCATAATTTCACTCCAACTTGTCACCCAACACAAACTGCAATACATGATCTAAGCGTATGTGTGGAAAGGCTATTTTATTATCGCTTTTGGGCATCGGCCGAAAATTCGGAAAAGCAAATCCTTGATGTTGCCAAAATGACTGATCAGGACACTCTTTAGGTACTTCTCCAGGAAACAAGGTAATAGTTTTACCGTCAATTGTTGTGCCCTTGAGCACCTGAATAGGTTCTCCATTTAAGGCACTACTACCAACCTGCGAGGTGCGAATAGCACTAAAAGCAGTAGACTCGGTTTCTACGCCTTCGTATTGAATATGTTGCCTGGCCTCATGGATCATTGACTCTAACAGCATCACCAAATTCGACTGTTGCTCGGGAGTGATGTGGTCAGACTTACTTGCTGCAAACATAAGCTTGTCAATATTAGGTGAGAAAATCCGCTTCAATATATTGCTGGTGCCATAATGAAAACTGCCCAACAACCAATTTATCGCTTTACGCAAATCGTTAAAGCTGTGGGCTCCCATATTTAATGCGGATAAACAATCGACTAAAATTATTTGTCGATCGAAGCGTTTAAAGTGCTTTTTATAAAATGGTTTAATGACTTTCTTTTGGTATTGTTCAAATCGACTATTTAGTAAGCCGAATAATGCACTTTGTTCACCTTTTTGCTGATTTTCTGTTACCCATTTAAGCTGAGTAGGCGTTAACGGGAAAAACTGCAAAACCGGTGCTCCGAGCAACTCCCCAGGAAGCACGAAACGTCCTGGTTGAATAAGTTGATATCCTTGTTCTTTGCAATTATGCAGAAACTGGGTAAACACCTCTGAAATACGCTGAA
This sequence comes from Aliiglaciecola sp., assembly GCF_039982535.1. NCBI lineage: Bacteria > Pseudomonadati > Pseudomonadota > Gammaproteobacteria > Alteromonadales > Alteromonadaceae > Aliiglaciecola > Aliiglaciecola sp. Next base: position 117,532 of record NZ_JBDWYG010000041.1, on the reverse strand, counting down.
TTTGCATTTCATCAGCCGTATCAGTTAAATCCAAAGTCGCTAACTCTGCTTTAAAGTTTTCAGCCAAAGAACTTTTGATTGGATCATGTAAGTCATCCCAGAAATTCTGACACCACTGTAAATAATCCAATTCTAATAAAGGTAAATCGAGCAGCCACTCCCCAGGATAATCGGTAATATCAAGGGTTAAAGTGCTGTGTTCTGAAACTAACCTGCGCAGTCGAGACTGATTGCGATATTTAATAAGTAGTCTTACCTGAGATACGCCATTGGTGGATTCCGGCCAGCGTGGTGGCTCGCTATTAAGACTTTCGAGGCCTTGCTCATAAGCAAAACGAGCTACGGTGACATCGGGTTGGACATCACGTTTAACACCAATAAGTCGATCTTCTGAGACGACGGAAAAAAACGGTAACTCGGATGAACCTCGAGCATTTAACAATTGATTGACCAAAGAGGTAATAAACGCTGTTTTACCACTTTTACTCAGACCAGTTACCGCCAAACTGACATGATGGTCCATCAACCGATGGCCTAATACCTTGGCTTGGCTTTGAAAACGTTGCATGGAAGCATTTTGGGATAATTTAGATAGCAATCAAATGACTCCTGAAATCACAAAACAGGTTAGGGAGGGAAGTATAATAAAGAATCTTACCTTTGTTTAAGTGAGAAACAACTACACCTGAATAGTCAAATTCTCGGTGCAGTTATGAATCGTAATGCAAGTTGTGAGCAGAATAAGTGCTTACAGCTTATTTATTTCCCTATTCAATTGAAACTCAGATGAAGTCACATAGGTTTCAATTTTTCTCAAACGAGCTTCAGTGCGCAAATATTGTTGTTTGATATCATAAAAAGCTTGTTTTGGTGGCTCTCCAGCCTGCCATACCTTTGCTTTAACAGATACTTTTTTATCAGCATCATCAATATCATTGTGCCAGCCTTTAACGCCAGATTTACCGTGGAAGTGATGTTGGCTTTGGGCCGCATGCTTAGATTCAGGTGATTTTTTGTCTAGAATAAACCAAGCTGCGATATAAAATACTGGGATAAAAGGCCCGGCTAACAACAACATAGCGGCTACAGCAGCAATGCGAACTAACCAAGTCTCTATTCCGAAGTATTCAGCAATCCCTGCACAGACACCGGCTATTTTTCCATTTTCCGAATCTCGCTGTAATTGCTTGCGTGCTGTCATGATTTATTTCTCCAATCTGGTGATTCTGCATCCAAAATAGCTTCTAAAGTTTGAATACGATCCGCCATTATTTCAGCCTTATTGGATAACTCCTGTAATGACTTATATTCATCTTCAGATAACCCTTGGCTGACCTGCTTTTTGCTTCGGTAATGCAAAATCAACCAAATAGGTGCGACAATTATCATGAAAATAATAGTAGGCACACCTACAGTCACAATCAATATATCTTCCACAGTCTTACTCCTTCCTGGCTACTACTTTTATTTTTTAGCTTTTGTATTTTTAGTCTGTACTTTTTTCTTAAGTGCCGCCAGTTCATCATCAATCACATCGTCAGATTCCAAATCAGCAAACTCATCAGCTAAGGTTTTCTTACCTAGATCATAGGCATCAACCTGCGATTCTAAATCATCAATTTTACGTTCGTATTGTTCAAAACGTCCCATCGCAGCATCAACTTTACTACTATCTAAAGTACGTTTCACTTCAAGACGAGAGCTCACTGTCTTCTGACGCATAATAATCGTTTTCTGACGAGCTTTGGCATCCGCCAATTTGTCTTGTAGTTGACTAATTTCGCCTTGTAGCTTACTGATTTGCTCATCAATAAGTGACAATTCCTTAGCAAGAGATTCACTGTGCTCTACACATTTTTTCTTCTCTTGTAGGGCTGCCCTTGCAAGGTCTTCACGGTCTTTGCTTAGAGCCAATTCCGCTTTAGCCTGCCAGTCTTCTGCTTCACCATTTAATTTGGTGATTTGCGAACTTATATCTTTTTTGTTCGCTAAGGTTTTAGCTGAGGCAGAACGCACTTCAACTAATGTATCTTCCATTTCTTGAATAATGAGACGAACCATTTTTTCTGGATCTTCAGCCTTATCAAGTAATGAATTAATATTTGAGTTCACGATGTCTGTAAAACGCGAGAAGATACCCATAATCTTTTCCTCTACTTCAAGTTATCAAATAAATGCTTTTGGCATTTGCTGCATTAACTTATTCAATATACAGGCCAACTAATCAATTTATATTAACCTTATGATTTTTAAATAAAAATAATTTTATTCCTTAACTTTGTGATTTTAGCGTATTATGATTATCAACCACATATTAGCGGATTAGACCACTTTTTATTTTGATGTACACATGAACGAGTAAAAACCTTGAGGTTTTATCTCTTTGAACATGATTAGCATCTTCGATAAAGTCGTTTAATCTCCACAACTTTCAAATAGAGGACACCTGTCAATGAGCCGATTTCGTCAACAAGACAATCTGCTGGGACAATCCAATAGCTTCCTTGAAGTACTTGAACAAATCTCTCAAATTGCTCCCTTAAACAAGCCGGTTTTAATCATTGGAGAAAGGGGGACAGGTAAAGAACTTGTGGCAGCTCGGCTGCATTACCTATCTAAGCGTTGGGAACAAAATTATTTAAAGCTCAATTGTGCAGCCTTGAGTGAAAGTTTATTAGAAACCGAGCTTTTTGGTTATGAAGCTGGCGCGTTTACAGGCGCACAAAAACGCCGTGAAGGTCGTTTCGAGGTGGCTAACAACGGCACCTTGTTCTTAGATGAACTAGCCAATACCTCTGGTCTGATCCAAGAAAAGCTGCTTCGAGTCATCGAGTATGGTGAATTTGAACGTGTGGGCGGTTCCCGCTCGGTAAAAGTGGATGTTCGAATTGTCGCTGCCACCAACGAAGACTTGCCCTCTCTGGCTGCTTCAGGGGAGTTTAGACCGGACTTATTAGATCGACTCGCATTCGATGTTATTACGCTCCCTCCTCTACGAGAGCGGCTTGATGATATTATGATGCTGGCTGAACATTTTGCCATAAACATGGCTAGAGAATTAGAAATGGAATTGTTTAGCGGTTTTACAGAAAAAGCTAAACGCACATTGCTTGAATATGAATGGCCTGGCAACATTCGTGAATTGAAGAATGTAGTGGAGCGAGCCGTATATCGCAGTAACAACCCCCATGTGCCCGTTCATCAAATCATTATCGATCCCTTTGAGTCCATATATCGCCCAACAGGCAGAATAAAAACCCAAGACAGAATTACCGCTGTTGCACCTACGCCAGCAACCTCTCAACCTGTTGCAGTAGACAACTCAAGCACTAATGATGAACCTAAGGTAGCAGCAAAGGACACTAAAACGTTGCAGTTCCCCGTTGATTTAAAAAACCTATCCCAAGACTTTGAAGTAGATTTAATTAAACAAGCTCTAGCAGATAGTCAATTTAATCAAAAAAAGACCGCAGAGAAACTCTCTTTGACGTATCATCAATTACGCGGCTATCTGAAAAAGTATAATTTGTTGGATACTTCCCCGGAAGATATAGAAGATTAAGGTAATGCATTTTAAAAACGCCAATCGATTTTTGCGCTCCACATTTGCTGCTTTTTCAGCAGTAATCGCGCTGAGTTTAAGCGGTTGCTTTGATAAAACCACTGAAACATCTCCTGTTACGGGTGTGATTTATTGCTCTGAGGGAAACCCGACTAGCTTCAACCCACAACTGGACACCTCTAGCACCACCTCGGATGCATCTTCCCATCAAATTTACGATCGTTTGCTCAACTTCGATCCGCAATCTGGAAAAATCGTCCCCGCATTGGCCAGTAGTTGGCTGATTAGCCAAGATGGCCTGACTTACACCTTTCAACTTAGGCGAGGTGTTAAATTCCACGATACAGAATACTTTTCCCCTTCTAGAACCTTCAATGCTGACGACGTTATTTTCAGTATCGAACGCTGGCGAGTCCCTACTCATCCATATCATTATGTCTCTGGCGGTAATTATCCGTATTTTACGAGCATTGGCCTAATTGACTTAATCTCAAAAGTAAAACGGATAAATGGTTACCGCGTGGAAATTACCCTATCCCGCCCAGACAGTTCTTTTTTGGCTAATTTAGCCACAGACTTCGCAGTGATTCTTTCTGCTGAGTACGCACAAAAACTTACCCAGAGTAAACAAAAAGAACGGATCGATAATTATCCTATCGGCACAGGTCCTTTTAAATTTGTAGAGTACAAAAAGGACCACTATATTCGCTACAAAAAGCACCAAGATTATTGGCAGCATGAAAACGCGCCGGAAAAACTAATCTTCGACATAACCACCACTAGCTCACTGCGATTAGCCAAGCTAATGACCGGAGAATGTGATGCTATCGCTTTTCCAGCCCACAGTGAGCTTGACACTATTCGTGAAAGAGAAGATTTAACCTTAGATGGTAGGCCAGGTCTGAATGTTGGATTTTGGGCGTTTAACACCTCAAAATATCCATTCAATAACCCTAAAGTAAGACGGGCATTGGCCATGGCCATTGATAAAAACACCTTACTTGAAGCTGTGTATTATGGCAGCGCGGTAAGTGCAAAAAGTTTGCTGCCTGAGTCATCATGGGCTTATCAGTCTGATATTAGTGAAACCAATTACAATCCAGTGCTATCCCGCAAACTACTAAGAGAAAGTGGCATAGATGAAGGCTTCACCATGAATATTTGGGCCATGCCCGTTGAAAGAGCTTACAACCCTAATGCTCGAAAAATGGCTGAGCTAATGCAAAACTATCTTATTCAAGTGGGTATTCAAGTTAATATTGTAAGTTATGAGTGGACGACTTTTCGTGAGAAGCTCAAAGAAGGGCAACATGACTCGGTACTCATTGGTTGGTCAGCTGATAATGGCGATCCGGATAACTTTTATCGACCTTTATTATCGTGTTCAGCAATAGAGTCAGGCACCAACCGAGCTATGTGGTGTTCAGATGAATATGACTCCCTTATCAATCAAGCGTTACAATACTCTGAAATTGAACAAAGAATTGAATATTATAAATTGGCCAATAAATTGTTAGCCGAACAAATGCCTTTGCTGCCATTGGCCCATGCTTATCGTTATCGAGCACATCGACGGGAGCTTAATGGCTTAGTCATTAATCCATTTGGTGCAATTCGTTTTGGGGATGTTGATAAACAATGATGCTGATCCAAATTATTCGAAAATTCAATTTGCTAATTCTTACCTTATTTGTATTAAGCGTTTTGTCTTTTTCGTTAGTGTATTTATTTCCTGGCGACCCACTAGTCAATTTAACAGGTATCAAATACACCTCTGACGAAACCCATCAATATCTAACAGAACTCCATGGTTTCGATCATTCTTATATTTATCAATATTGGGTGTATCTAAATAACCTTGTAGAGGGGCAATGGGGGCTGAGCTTTAGTTCTGATAATCCATTATGGGAAGAAATCTCCCAGACCCTGCCAGCAAGCATGGAATTAAGTGCTTACGCGTTACTATTTTCATTGTTAATTGGCGTCCCTTTGGGGTTTTTAGCCGGCTTTCAACACTACAAAACTTCTGATTACAGTTTGTTAGCGGCAAGTGTTATCGGCTATTCCACACCTGTTTTTTGGTTGTCGCTGATTATGATTCTGGTGTTTTCGTTGCAACTGGGCTGGTTTCCATTGTCGGGGAGAATTAGTTTACTGTTTGATATTCCCCATCAAACAGGCTTTATGTTTATCGATATTTTTTTGAGTGATTTTGAGTTTAAAAACGATGCCGCTCGAAGTGCCCTGCAGCATTTAATTTTGCCGACCTTATCTTTAACCATAGTTACTGCATCTATTATTTTTCGCATTACCCGTCGTTCAGTTATCGATGTGATGGCAAGTCAATATATTCTGACCGCTTACACCCGTGGGTTGAGCGGTTTACAAGTGGTTTTTCGTCATGGGGTTAGAAATGCGCTGATTCCTATTATTCCATTATTTGGGATGCAATTTGCAGTGCTACTTACCAACGCCATGATCGTTGAAGTAATTTTCTCGTGGCCAGGCATTGGCAATTGGTTAATTCAGGCCATTTATCAGCGAGATTATCCAGCGATAAGAGCCGGGATGCTTGCAGTTTCAACTATAGTAATTATTTTGACTGTCTGTACCGACTTATTTGCAAAACTGCTTAATCCAGCACTGACGGGAGAACGTCGTGCCCAAATTTGATATCTACCAAGAAGAGTTTCATCCATCACCATTAATTCACACATGGTGGGAGTTTCGTAAGAGCCATATTGCTGTCCTCGGCTTATGGATTCTGGCATTTTTTGTTTTTCTAGTGGTTTTTGGCCCCCTTATCGCGCCTTTCGATCCTGTTTTGCAAAACCCCAATGCATTTTTAGTCAAACCGTCTTGGGATGTAAATGGCTCTATTCGCCACTTGTTTGGTACCGACAGTTTAGGCAGAGACCTGCTCTCGCGGCTGATTTACGGCTGCAGAATGACCCTGGGTATCAGTTTATTGTTGGTCTTATTAGCCATGCTGGTTGGCGTGGCATTAGGAGCGCTTGCAGGTCTAACTCACGGCGTACGTTCTAGTGTATTGAACCACTTATTAGATTCCATTCTTGCTATACCAACGCTGCTTATTGCTATTGTCATAGTCGGTATTTTAGGAGTGGGTTTGGTGAACAGTATGTGGGCCATCAGTTTGGCTCTGATCCCACAGTTTGTGCATAACACCCGAGAAGTAGTTAGAACAGAAATGGCCAAAGAATATATTTTGGCCTCTAAATTAGATGGTGCTAAAAATACCTATCTATTCTTCTACTGTATTTTACCTAATATGTACGAAATGTTGGTTGTACAGGGAACCATGGCTTTATCCATTGCGATTTTAGATATTAGTGCTCTAGGATTTTTAGGTTTGGGGGCACAAGCGCCAGCACCAGAGTTGGGAACAATGCTTTCTGAAGGCTTACGTGTAGCTTACAAATCTCCTTGGAGTATTGCCTTGCCCGGCAGCGCGATATTCTTGATGGTGTTATCAGTTAATGTAGTAGGTGATGGACTTCGCTCTGCCCTTCGAAATAGGCTGCAACGATAATGGCTTTATTAGACATCAAAAACCTAACCTTGGAAATCAACGGTTCAACGGGCTGGATTAAAGCCCTCGATAAAGTGAACTTACGTATCGAAGAAGGAGAAATCCGTGCCCTCGTGGGTGAATCTGGTTCAGGTAAAAGTTTGATCGTTAGAGCCGTGGTTGGCGCAATACCCGAAAACTGGCGACTAACCGCAGATAGGCTCACGTGGAAAGGACGAGACTTACTTAAAATTAGCCAATCTGAAAGACGTAAAATAATGCGTAGTGAAATAGCGGTAATATTTCAAAACCCCGTGGCGTCACTCGATCCCTCATCCACCCTTGGTGAGCAATTAATAGAAAGTATTCCAGGACATATTTTAAAGGGCAAGTGGTTTTGGCAGAGAAGCCAACACAAGCTGCAAATCGCAATAAAACTGCTGCATAAGGTTGGCATTAAGGATCACAAAAAGTATTTACAGGCTTACCCTAACCAAATTGCCGATGATATAGGTCAGAAATTTTTAATCGCATGTGCATTAGTGTCATCTCCCCAGTTATTAATCGCTGATGACCCAACCCGAGGCATGGAAATCACCACGAAAATACAAATATTAAAATTACTTGCGCAACTAAATAAGACCCGTAATTTAAGTATTTTATTCGTAAGTCACGATTTACTCGCCATCTCCAGCATGGCAAACAAAATGACCGTTTTATATTGTGGGCAAACCGTAGAAGATGGCAAAATGGCGCAGTTGCGCAAGCGTCCGTTGCATCCATACACTAAAGCACTGTTAGACAGTGCGCCAAGTTTTAGAAAAGACTTACCACCTAAATCGCCTCTTTCGACCCTTGATGGCACCATCCCTACTTTGCAACATTTACCCATAGGTTGTCGCTTAGGCCCACGCTGTCCTCGAGCCCAACGAGAATGTGTAAAGGTCCCTGAGTTACGATACGTTCAAGATCATTTTTACAGTTGCCACTTCCCTTTGATACGAGAAAAAGAATGACAGCTTTACTGAAGGTTGAAAACCTCGAGTACACCCAAAAACCCGTAAGAAGTCTGTTTAAGAAACAGTCCGGATTCACCTTAGGTAAAATAAACTTTGAGCTTAATGAAGGAGAAACCTTAGCCATACTCGGCGAGAATGGTTCGGGAAAATCACTTTTAGGCAAACTTTTAGTGGGAGCTGAAAAACCCACGTCGGGTAATATTTACCTGAATAATCAGAAGTTATCCCCGCACAATTTACGACAACGCTGTTTAAATATTCGCATGATTTTTCAACACAGCAATGAGTCCTTAAATCCAGGCATCAACATCGCCAAAATATTGGAAGGACCGTTAATTCTTAACACCAAACTAAAAGCCTCAGAACGACTACAAAAAATTGAACAAACCTTGAAGTTAGTTGGTTTATTGCCTGACCACATGTTCTTTTATCGGCATATGTTATCCGATGGTCAACGACAGCGCCTAGCTTTAGCCAAAGCCCTGATCCTAGATCCGCAAGTCATAGTCGCCGATGAACCTTTTGCAGCCTTAGATCCGTCTGTTCGTTCACAAACCATAAACCTAATTATGAAATTGCAAAAAGACCTAGGTTTGGGGTTTATCTTTATTTCCCATAATTTAGGCATCATTCGTCATATTAGTGATCGCGTATTAATTCTTCAAAACGGTAATTTGGTGGAAGCGGGTAAAACCGATGTGGTATTTAACTGGCCTAAAAGTTCATACACCGAAAAACTTGTCAAATCTCACCAGTCTCTTATTACCCCCAATTAACTTTGCGCATAAAAAAACCCGCAGTGATGAACAGCTGCGGGTTTTGTTGATGTTTTTAAGCAGTCGCTAACTTAGCCAACCAAAGCTAGCAATATACCTGCAGCTACAGCTGACCCTAATACGCCTGCTACATTAGGTCCCATGGCGTGCATCAGCAAAAAGTTATGGGGGTTTGCTTGTAGCCCCACTTTGTTAACAACTCTTGCCGCCATAGGAACAGCTGAAACCCCTGCTGCACCGATTAACGGATTAATATCTGCCTTGCTATACTTATTCATTAATTTTGCCATTAGAACGCCTGTGGCGGTTCCTATGGCAAATGCAACGGCACCTAAAGCTAATATACCTAGGGTTTCTGCTTTCAAAAATTTATCAGCAGACAATTTAGAGCCCACTGCCAAACCTAAGAATATCGTAACGACATTAATCAACTCGTTTTGCGCGGTATTACTTAGTCTATCCACTACCCCACACTCTTTCATTAGGTTGCCTAAACAGAACATACCAACTAAAGGCGTTGCGGTAGGTAAGAACAAAATAGTCATTAGTAGCACCGCTAGTGGGAAAACGATTTTTTCTCGTTTTGAGACTATACGTAATTGCCCCATCTGAATTTGTCGTTCTTCTGGGTTAGTTAGTGCTTTCATGATTGGCGGTTGAATTATCGGCACTAAGGCCATGTAGGAATAAGCGGCAACGGCTATAGTTCCTAATAATTCAGGGGCTAGTTTTGACGCTAAGAAAATAGCTGTCGGTCCATCCGCACCACCAATGATGGCAATAGCAGCGGCATCTTTTAAGGTAAACTCAAGACCCGGCACAAAATTAAGTAGTATTGCCCCTAGTAGGGTGGCAAAAATACCAAACTGTGCTGCAGCGCCAAGTAAAAGCATACGCGGGTTTGCAATAAGCGCACTAAAATCAGTCATTGCTCCTACGCCCATGAAAATAAGCAGAGGGAACACCCCTGTATCGATTCCAATAGCATAGATGTAATGCAGTAACCCACCAGCTTCACTAAAACCGGCTAACGGGATATTGGTTAGTAGGGCACCAAATCCGATAGGCAATAATAATAATGGTTCGAATTTTTTAACGATGGCCAGATAAAGCAGCAATAGGCCAACCACCATCATGATCACCTGACCGGCTTCGAAATGCGCAAGGGCAGTGCTTTGCCACAGGATTTCTAACTTCTCCATGGAATTATCCTACACTCAATAAAGGTTGGCCAGATTGAACTGCTTCACCTTCGGCAACAAACACTTCGGTAATAGTGCCGCTTTCGGTAGCCCGTATTTCTGTCTCCATTTTCATCGCTTCCATAATAATGACCACATCACCTTCACTTATCTCATCTCCTTCACGGACTAAGACTTTGAAAATGTTACCGGCTAAAGGTGCATTTAATTCAGCACCTTGAACTGGGTATAAAGTAGGGATGGGAGTTTCTGAGCTTTTTACTGAAGACAACTGCCCACTGGGTGCCACTTCGACTTCATAAGACTTACCATCAACCCGTACTGAGTAACTTTCCGCTTTTCCTTGGGCGGGTGCTGCAGCAGCTGCCTCGGGCTTAGTGTCGGCCACACCAGTAGGTACAGGTTCAAATGCGTCAGGATTTCCTCTGTTTTGCAAAAACTTAAGTCCAATTTGTGGAAACAGTGCGTAAGTCAACACATCATCCACTTGGTCATCTGCTAAGGTGATATTTTGCTGTTGAGCAATATCTGTCAACTCAGCCGTTAAGCTAGCTAATTCAGGCTCAATCAGATCAGCAGGTCGACAACTAATGGGTTCTTGACCATCCAGTACTCTGGCTTGTAATTCTGCATTCACAGGGGCTGCAGTTGCGCCATACTCACCTTTAAGTACGCCAGCCGTTTCCTTAGTGATACTCTTGTATCGCTCGCCTGTTAGAACATTTAAGACAGATTGAGAACCAACAATTTGTGATGTCGGCGTTACCAAAGGAATAAAACCAAGGTCTTCTCTTACCTTAGGAATTTCTTTAAGCACCTCATCCATTTTATCTTCTGCGCCTTGCTCACGAAGTTGATTTTCCATATTGGTCAACATTCCGCCAGGGACTTGGGCGATGAGAATTCGAGCATCGACGCCTTTCAAGCTTCCTTCGAATTTCGCGTATTTTTTCCGTACTTCTCGGAAATAACTGGCGATTTCAGCCATTAAGTGCAGATCTAAGCCAGTATCTCTGTCTGTACCTTCAACAATTGACATTATGGTTTCAGTGGCACTGTGTCCGTAAGTCATACTCATAGAAGAGACAGCACAATCAACCATATCAATACCGGCATCAATGGCCTTCTGATAAGTTGCAGTACTTAAACCTGTGGTAGCATGGCATTGCATTGCAATAGGCACACTGATAATTTCTTTCAAACGAGTGATTAACTCTTCACATTCATAGGGCTTCAACAAGCCCGCCATATCTTTAATGCACAAGGAATGAATCCCCATATCCTCTAAAGATTTAGCCATATCTAACCAGCGCTCAAGAGTATGTACAGGGCTTACAGTATAAGAAATAGTCCCTTGTGCATGGGCCCCTACCGAGACCACAGATTTAATTGCAGTCTCTAAGTTTCGCGTATCATTCATAGCATCAAAAATACGGAAAACATCCACACCGTTGGTATGCGCTCGCTCTACAAACTTTTCAACCACATCATCAGCATAGTGACGGTAACCTAAAAGGTTTTGCCCTCTTAACAACATCTGTTGAGGTGTGTTTGGCATCGCTTTTTTCAATTGACGGATACGATCCCAAGGATCTTCGCCAAGATATCGAATACAAGAGTCGAATGTAGCGCCTCCCCAAGATTCCATTGACCAAAAACCAACTTTATCTAATTTATCTGCGATGGGTAGCATATCGTCCAAACGCATTCTGGTGGCTAATAAAGATTGATGTGCGTCGCGCAGTACCAATTCAGTTATTTTAAGGGGGTTACTCATGGAGGCTCCTAAAAGATCGATTTATTTAGTCTATCTATTCTTTCGATATTGATGAACTGCTGCGGTTATAGCTGCAATTGGTACAGAAGAACTTGATTTATCAGTAGTGACTTTCCTTTGCGTCCTAGCGGCAGCCGCAGGTACGACTTCTTCAGGAAGTCTACGGTTAATGGCAGCAATTAAATTGACTGCACCGATTAGTAGCGTTAGAAAGACAAACACCACAACCATGCCCACTACCATCAAGTTGGCAGCTTCAATTAGTAATTCAGAAATGGACGCTTGCATATAATTCACACTATTATTTATTTAGGTAAGGATAAGTATCACCTAAGCATTGAAAACTCAACTAAAATCCACAAAGTGAACTTTAATTTGGCGGTATTTATTCAACTTTTTTGAATCTTTACCCAAGCATATTAATCATGTGGCTAGTTCCAGCAATCAATCAGCAAGCCTGTTTATTTGAATATGGCGAACATCTATTGCTTCTATAGCTAAGTTAATTTTAATGCAAAGGCAGGCTATCATATCAATCGTGGGGTTTAGATTAATATTATTTATTGGGAATTACTTATAAATATTTAATTTAGTTTAATTTACAGGCATAAAAAAACCGCTTTTAAAAAAGCGGTTTTTTTAAAATCGTTACTCACGATTTTGTTGAAGTTCCTGTGGAGCTTCGATTCAATGTGGCGCGTGTGGAAGGATTCGAACCTCCGACCGCCTGGTTCGTAGCCAGGTACTCTATCCAGCTGAGCTACACACGCGTGGTTTCTAACTTACTCTGTACTAACTGTTAAAACCTAAAAGCGATTCTAACATTATCGAACCTCCTGCGGAGCTTCGATTTAATATGGCGCGTGTGGAAGGATGATTTCAGGCATCCTGCCTTACACCCCTCCGGGGCCGCGCTTCGCACGTTCAAAATCGTTCCTGACGATTTTGTCGAACCTCCTGCGGAGCTTCGATTTAATATGGCGCGTGTGGAAGGATTCGAACCTCCGACCGCCTGGTTCGTAGCCAGGTACTCTATCCAGCTGAGCTACACACGCGTAAAACATTTATCAACCATCTCTAAAAAGAAATGGCGGAGAGAGAGGGATTCGAACCCTCGATAGGGCTATAAACCCTATACTCCCTTAGCAGGGGAGCGCCTTCAGCCACTCGGCCACCTCTCCAAATGTGGGAGCGAAGTTTACTGAATCACGAAAGGAAGTCAAACCTTTTTTTACACTTTACTACCTGTATGCTGGGATTTTAAACGATCAGCTTAAAACTGCAATGTTATGCTGGGTTTTTAACCGATTTTTCAGCGTAATAATTATTATCTGCCCTGAAAGTTTTTTTAAAATAATTGAAAATATTTAAAAAAAAGCAAAAAAAAAGACTGGTAAACCAGTCTTTTTTAACGTTTTTACTTCGTTTTACTCAACATCTTCGCTTGAATTGCCAGAACGTTCGCTAGCTGTTCCATTTTTTTCTGCTTGAATGCGCATGTAAATTTCTTCTCGATGCACAGATACTTCTTTAGGAGCATTAACCCCTATTCTTACCTGATTCCCTTTAACACCCAATACGGTTACGGTGACTTCATCACCTACCATCAAGGTCTCACCTACACGACGGGTTAAAATTAGCATTCTATTGCTCCTTTTGCGTTATACCACAATGTTCCCTAGTTAAAATTAGCATATTTACCAGTTCACTCCAGAAAATACACAATTAGCATTCCTTGTTTTTGTCGTCACTTACAAAAACTCTCTAATAAATACTTATAAGCGTTCTTCTAACCAACTATGTACTGAGTTAATAGCTGCATCAAGGTTTTCAGGCTGACTCCCTCCAGCTTGCGCCATATCGGGTCTACCACCACCTTTTCCACCTACTTGACTGGCTACATAATTAACTAACTCACCAGCTTTAACTTTACCAACTAGATCTTTGGTTACACCAACAATAACACTTACTTTATTATCAGCCGGTAACCCTAGAACTATGACACCACTGCCTATTTGATTCTTCAGGTCATCGACCATTGTACGCAAAGTTTTAGATTCTACCCCTTCAACTTTAGTCGAAAGAACTTTCACTCCCTTCACATCAGTGGTCTGAGACGCTAAATCGGTTCCAGCTTGAGCAGCCATTTTCTGCTTCAACTTGGACAATTCCTTTTCTAACTCTTTAGCATGATCAACTACAGTCACGATTCTACTTTGCAAATTAGCAGTGTCTGTTTTAAGTAGACCCGAGACATTGCTAATTAATTTCGATTGGTCTTGCACATATTGTAATGCAGCTTGACCGGTAATCGCTTCTATCCTTCTCACACCAGAGGCAATGCCACTTTCGCTGACAATTTTAAATAAACCGATGTCACCTGTTTGATTGACATGGGTCCCACCGCAAAGTTCCATAGAGAATGGTCCCATAGATACAACTCGCACGTCATCGTCGTATTTTTCGCCAAATAATGCCATTGCACCGGCATTTTTAGCGTCCTCTAATCCCATCAGTTTAGTTATTAAACGATGATTTTGACGAATTTGATCATTTACCAGCGTCTCAATGTCTTCAAGTTGCTGCGCAGTCACCCCTTCCATATGGGAAAAATCGAAACGTAAACGCTCAGCATCGACTAAAGAACCTTTCTGATTAACATGCTCACCTAAGATGGTTTTTAACGCCGCATGCATTAAATGGGTCGCACTGTGGTTAAGTTTGATGGCAGCACGACGTTGCCCGTCAACTTGTGCTTCAACCATATCCCCAACCTTAATATCACTTTGGGCAATACCTTTGTGAGCCACGGCATCATTTAATTTTATCGTGTCGGTAACTTTGAATTCAGTAGACACACCTTGCAACACGCCAGTGTCACCAACTTGACCACCTGATTCGGCGTAAAATGGTGTTTTACTTAATATAACGATGCCTGACTCACCCGCTTTGAGAGATTCAACAGAACCGTTTTCAGCAAATAACTCGGTAACTTCAGAGCTATCCGTCTCAGAATCATAACCGCTGAATTCGCTAATGGTTTTAGCATGCAAAGTGTCATTATAATCTTTACCAAAATTGCTGGCCTGTTGAGCGCGTTCACGCTGTTGTGCCATCGCTTGGTCAAAACCATCCTGATCAATAGTAAAACCTTTCTCACGAGCCACATCATTGGTTAAATCAGCAGGGAAACCATAAGTATCATAGAGTTTGAATGCTAACTCTCCTGGCAGCACTTCACCTTCTAACTCAGACAATGCTTCATTAAGTATTGTCATACCGCGCTCTAATGTACGAGAGAATTGCTCTTCTTCAACTCGCAAAACTTTTTCAAGCACAGGCTTTTGCGCGATAAGTTCAGGGTAGGCTTCGCCCATTTGAACGCCTAATTCATCAACTAATTTATAAAAGAAGATGTCTTTCGCACCTAACTGATACCCGTGTCTTACTGCACGACGAATAATTCGACGAAGTACATAACCACGGCCTTCATTGGATGGCATTACTCCATCACAAATTAGAAATGCACAAGAACGAATGTGGTCAGCTATTACTCGTAACGATTTATCTTCTAAATCTTTAGAGCCTACGATTTTGGCAGCAGCAGCAATCAATTCTTGAAAAATATCGATTTCGTAATTGCTGTGCACGTTTTGCATAATTGCCGAGATACGTTCTAGCCCCATACCCGTATCGATTGATGGCTTAGGCAGTGGATGCATAACGCCATCAGCAGTGCGATTAAACTGCATGAATACCAAGTTCCAAATTTCAATGAAACGGTCACCATCTTCTTCTGGTGAGCCTGGAGGTCCACCCCAAATATGTTCGCCGTGATCATAGAATATTTCAGAACAAGGACCACATGGACCGGTATCACCCATTGACCAGAAATTATCTGAGGTGGCTATGCGAATAATCTTTTCCGCTGGAATACCAATTTCTTTATTCCAAATATCAAATGCTTCATCATCTTCATGATAAATAGTAACCAGTAACTTTTCTTTTGGTAGCCCAAGAACATCAGTTAAAAAGTTCCAAGCATAATGTATTGCTTTTTGCTTAAAGTAGTCGCCGAAACTAAAGTTACCCATCATTTCAAAAAATGTATGGTGACGAGCGGTATAACCTACGTTCTCGAGGTCATTATGCTTTCCACCTGCACGCACACAGCGTTGTGAAGAAACTGCTTTGTTATATTTGCGAGTTTCAGTGCCTAGGAAAACGTCTTTGAATTGATTCATTCCGGCATTGGTAAACAAAAGCGTAGGGTCATCCGCCGGGACCAATGAAGAACTGGGTACAATTTGATGACCTAAATTGGCGTAATAATCCAAAAAGGCACTTCTAATTTCAGCGGTAGTTTTACTCATTCATTTTCCTGATTATAAAGTTAGTTCCGACAAGTACTTAGACTTGCTCGTAAAGGGCTATAGGCGGCGAACGATAGCATAAATTAGGGAACCTTGTTAAGCCGTGAATTCGTTACGCCCCATTGTTAATTCTTATTCATCCGATTCGCCTTTTAATGCAAGTCGTATTTGTTCATGGTTAAAACCGCGATATTGCAAAAAACGCATACGTTTTTGTTTGTCCTGCCAGTCTTGTATTGGTTTACTACCGTACTTTTTACGATAAGCTTGAATGGCTGTCTCAGCAAAGTCAGTTTCACTCTCTGCGAAGGCATTTGAAACTGTTATTTCATCAATATTATGTTGTTGTAATTCAACTTGGATACGCTTCAGCCCCTGCCCTTTGAGTGCACGATGCCGGATAAAGGCTTCAACAAAACGTTTATCACTTTGAATATCTTTTTCAGCAAACAAAGCTATCTGCTGTTTTAGTAAATTCCTATCTAGCCCTTTTAACGCCAGCTTTGAGACTAGTTCATGCTGACTGTGTTCTCGACGAGCTAACAGACGAGTTATAGAATGATTGATGATCTTCACATCATTGTCTGACATATTAATAGCCTATCAACTAGATTCACCGGAACCTTTGCTTTGTTTTTTCAATTTATCCATTCAACTGATGCCATACCTAAACAGATCTGGGATGATTTAAACCAAAATCAAGCACTGTTTTGCAATTATGAATTTTTAATCGCCTTAGAACAGTCGGGTTCTGTTGGCGGTGATACAGGTTGGACTCCCCATCATTTGGTAGCTTATCAGGACGACAAGGTTATAGGTATCCTACCTATGTACAAAAAAAGTCATAGTTATGGTGAATATGTGTTTGATTTTGCATGGGCGGAAGCTTATCAGCGCTATCAAAAACAGTATTACCCTAAATTAATCAGTGCTATTCCCTTCACACCTGTTACCGGTATTCGTTTATTAACAGATCATGCAGTTGATGCTAAAGTTTTATTAGGCAAGATGTATGAATTTATTAAACAACAACTGCCTGTATTAAACCTATCGTCGGTACACTTTCTTTTTCCAAAGGAACAAGTGAGTCAACAACTACAAGAGTTTGGCGCGGTGCAAAGACGAAGTGTCCAATTTCAATGGTTTAACCGCGACTACCCGCACTTTGATGATTTCTTAGCCACATTTACTGCTAGGCGCAGAAAAAGTGTGCGTAAAGAAAGGCAAAAAGTGGCGCAGCAAGGGTTAACGGTAAAACGCTTTCACGGCGATAAGTTAACCTCGGTTGAAATGGACTTCTTTTACCTTTGTTACTGCCAAACCTATTTAAAACGTAGCGGTCACAGTGGCTATTTGAGCAAATCATTTTTTTCACAGATTCTCGACACTATGGCAGACAACATTTTGTTAGTCATCGCCTCTGTGCAAGATACTCCCGTTGCTGGGGCACTTTATCTATATGACCAAAATCAGCTTTGTGGGCGCTATTGGGGCGCGCTGGAAGAATTTGATGGCCTGCACTTTGAGTGTTGTTATTACCAAGGCATTGAATTCTGTATTGAGAAAAAAATAAGCAGCTTTAATCCCGGCACCCAGGGCGAACATAAAATTTTAAGGGGCTTTGAGCCCATATTCTGTTACTCAAACCATTGGCTGCACGATCCTTCGTTCCAAGACGCAGTATCACGCTTTGTTGAACAAGAATCCCCAGGCATTGAAGCCTATAAAGTGAATGCAGCTGAAGTGTTACCCTTTAAAAAAGCACAAGACTAACAAAAAGGCTTATTTACGCCACACTAACAAATGATTATTGGCCGGCATCTGAATCATATCATCTAAGGTTAGAGGCACGGCCCAGCTTTTTAACTCGGTAATGTCACGGATGCCGCCATAACCTCGCTGACGCAAGCTTTGATCAAATTGTGCATTGCTATCACTGGTAAAGTTACCGTCAATTTTAAACGGGCCATACTGACAAAACACGCCAGACTTGGGCAAGTTAACTGCGATAGTTTCCATCATTAGCTGGGCTTCATGGGGCTGCATAATATGGGTAGTGTTTGCGCTAAACACACTATCAACACCACTGAACGTCCATTTATCCTTGCCAATAAAAAACTCTACAGGCGACAACACATTGCTGCATTGTGATTCCGCTACCCAAGCATTTATACTGCCATGGTTGTCTGGAATATCGGTAGGTTGCCAAGTTAAATGAGACAATGCAGGGGCGAAAAACGCCGCATGCTGTCCTGTACCTGAACCAATTTCCAATACTTTGCTTTGATTAGCAAAAAGCTCTCGCAGCTGCGTTAAAATAGGTGTTTTGTTATTCTCACAAGGTTGGGAAAAATCTTTGTTATCGAACATCTATCACCTATATGTAATCAAATTAACCGTTTAGATTCGGCGCTAACCACTTCTGTGCAAGTTCTAACGTCCAGCCTTTACGCTGTGCGTAGTCTTCTAGCTGATCTTGTTGAATTTGCGCAACCGCAAAATAACGGGCATCTGGGTGAGAGAAATACCATCCAGATACAGCAGCACCTGGCCACATGGCATAGGACTCTGTTAGTTGCATACCGGTTGCGTTTTGGGCATCTAACAAATCCCAAATGGTTTGTTTCTCAGTATGTTCAGGACAGGCTGCATAACCTGGAGCGGGACGAATTCCTTGATACTTTTCTCGGATCAAATCGTCATTGCTTAACTGCTCATCTTCAGCATAACCCCAGATTTCCTTTCTGACTTTTTCATGTAGATATTCCGCAAAGGCTTCAGCTAAACGATCGGCAATGGCTTTGACCATAATCCCGTTGTAATCATCACCATCATCAATATAGGCTTGCGCTAACTCATCTTCACCAATACCAGCTGTCACCGCAAAAGCACCAATGTAATCCGCCTTTTTACTGGCTTTAGGGGCAATATAATCACTTAAGCAATAATTGAATCCTTTCGGCTTTTGGGTTTGTTGGCGTAAATGATGGGCAACATGAATCACCTCTTGGCGACTGTCATCGGCGTAAATTTCTACGTCATCTCCCACTCGATTGGCAGGGAAGATGCCCACTACACCTTTAGCAGCCAAGCTACCTTCTGCACAAAGTTTATTGAGCATGTCAGTGGCATCTTGAAATAGCTTTTTCGCTTCTTCGCCAACCACTTCATCTTCGAGAATACGCGGGTATTTCCCGGCTAAAGACCAGGTTAAGAAAAAGGGTGTCCAATCAATGTAATCAATCAAATCCGCTAATTCAACATCGACAGTTTGCACACCCAATGCCTTAGGCACAGGAGGATGATAAACCTGCCAATCACATTCAAAGCGATTTTCTCTGGCAGACTCTAACGTCACAGGTTTAGAGCGCGGCTTTTTGCGTGCGTGCTGTTCCCGAACCACATCATATTCTTTTTGTAATTGGGCAATATATTCAGGTCTAAACTCATCAGAGATCAGTTTTTGACAGACCCCAACCGCACGGCTGGCATTCGGAACATAAACCACTGGCCCTTGATAATTTTGTTCTATTTTAACCGCAGTATGGGCTTTTGAAGTGGTAGCTCCACCAATGAGTAGTGGTAAATCTAACTCTAAACGCTGCATCTCTTTCGCCACATGCACCATTTCGTCTAATGACGGAGTGATCAAGCCCGACAAACCTATCATGTCAACCTTTTCATCTTTGGCTACCTGCATAATTTTAGCCGCAGGCACCATCACTCCTAGGTCGATAATTTCATAGTTATTACACTGTAAAACCACACCCACAATATTCTTACCAATATCGTGTACATCGCCTTTTACCGTGGCTAATAATATTTTGCCGTTGCTGCTGCTTTGGTCTTTTTCCAATTCGATGTATGGTTCAAGATACGCCACGGCTTTTTTCATTACCCGCGCTGACTTAACCACTTGAGGTAAAAACATTTTACCCTCACCAAATAAATCCCCTACTACGTTCATGCCGTCCATTAACGGACCTTCAATCACATGCAAAGGTTTATCAGCTTCTAGCCGTGCAGCCTCAGTATCTTCGATAATAAAGTCGGTAATCCCTTTAACCAACGCATGTTCAAGGCGCTTGTTAACTGGGTATTCCCGCCATTCTAGATTTTCTTTGACAACGGCTTTGCCATCACCTTGATATTTTGGCGCTAAGGCTAACAAGTTATCGGTGGCATCTGGATGGCGGTTGAGGATCACATCTTCAACGGCGTCTTTTAATTCTTTGGGAATATTATCGTAAACTTCTAACTGACCCGCGTTGACGATGGCCATGTCCATACCAGCTTTAATGGCGTAGTACAAAAATACCGAGTGCATTGCTTCACGAACCGGGTTATTACCTCTAAACGAAAACGAGATATTCGATAAACCACCAGATATATGGCAATGGGGTAAGTTTTGTTTTATTTGACGAGTAGCTTCGATGAAATCAACCGCATAATTGTTGTGCTCTTCAATACCGGTTGCAACGGCAAAAATATTCGGGTCAAAAATAATGTCTTCTGGTGGAAAACCAATTTTTTCCGTCAACAGCATATAACTGCGCTCACAGATTTCATATTTTCTAGCTTGGGTGTCGGCTTGACCTTTTTCATCAAAGGCCATGACCACAGTAGCCGCGCCATAACGTTTTAACAGTTTGGCTTGTTTTAAAAACGGCTCTTCACCTTCTTTTAAGCTAATGGAATTAACGATGGCTTTACCCTGAACGCACTTTAATCCCGCTTCGATAACACTCCATTTAGAGGAGTCGATCATAATAGGCACGCGGGAGATATCCGGTTCAGAAGCAATCAGACTTAAAAAGCGCACCATTGCCGCTTCCGAATCCAACATGGCTTCATCCATATTAATATCGATAACTTGTGCACCGTTTTCAACCTGCTGACGAGCAACATCTAAGGCTGTCTCATAGTTATCTTCGAGGATCAGGCGTTTAAACATTGCTGAACCTGTTACGTTGGTACGTTCACCTACGTTAACAAAGGTTGCACTGGAATTTTGTTGTTGTTGAGACACGAAAAGCTCCTGTTAATGCACGAAGGGTTCTAAACCAGACAAGCGCATTCTAACTTCTTTTTTAACTGGGACTCGAGGCGCAATGCCTTCTACGACTTTGGCAATTTCTGCAATGTGTTCAGGTGTACTGCCGCAACATCCGCCGACAATATTAACTAACCCTGATTTTGCCCACTCTTGAATATGTTCTGCCATTTCATGTTCATCCATATCGTATTCACCAAACTCGTTGGGTAAACCCGCATTAGGATGCGCTGAAACCAGACATTCTGCTTGATTGGCAATCTCTTCCACATACTGACGTAATAGATCGGGTCCAAGGGCACAGTTGAGTCCAAATGACACAGGGTTGATATGTCGCAAAGAATAATAAAAGGCTTCGGCAGTTTGCCCCGATAGGGTGCGGCCAGAGGCATCGGTAATAGTGCCTGAAATCATAACCGGTAAACTTATGCCTAGCTCATCAAACACAGTGTCTACAGCAAAGGCTGCGGCTTTTGCATTTAAGGTATCAAAAATGGTTTCGATTAAAATAATATCCGCACCACCTTCAATTAAGCCGTGCGTTGCCTCTGAATAGGCTTCGACTAACTGATCAAAATTAACATTACGTTTGCCAGGATCATTAACATCGGGAGAAATAGACGCCGTTCGGTTAGTTGGCCCTAACACGCCCGCCACAAAGCGTGGTTTATCTGGTGTTTTCGCGGTGTATTCATCTGCCGCTTTACGCGCCAACTTTGTGGCTTCAATATTGATTTCTTTGGCCAGTGATTGCATATCGTAATCAGCCATGGCAATAGTGGTGGCGTTAAAGGTATTAGTCTCAATTATATCAGCGCCAGCTGCAAAGTACTGGCAATGAATATCATAAATAATTTGCGGTTGGCTCAACACCAATAAATCGTTGTTGCCTTTGACATCACAATGCCAATCAGCAAAGCGATCACCTCGGTAATCGTCTTCTTCCAGTTTATGCCGCTGAATCATTGTTCCCATTGCGCCATCAAGAATAAGAATTCGTTCTTTGGCAATAGAATACAGTTTATCGGTGTTATTTTGCGCCACGCAATTACCTCTTATTTTTTACTTGGAAGATCTGCAAGATCAAATGGTGTCGTCTGATAAACATAGTAGTTTAACCAGTTTGTTAACAGAAGCGAACCATGGGAGCGCCATGTTACATGATAGGGCTGGCTAGGGTCATCATTTTCGTAATAGTTTTCTGGTACCTTAGGGCTTAAACCATTATTAATATCCCGCTTAAACTCCTGATCCAGAGTATCAGGATCATATTCAGGGTGCCCAGTTACACACACCATGCGTTTATCTTTCGAGGCAACTAAGTAAGCCCCGGCTTTTTCCGAACTGGCCAATACATTCAGTCCCTCAACACTTTTATATATGTCGATGGGAATTTCCCCAAAGCGAGAATGCGGGGCATTAAACTGGGGATCGAAGCCACGCATTAACGCATCATGGGGATCATTCACATTATGGGTGTAAACCCCAGATAGCTTATCGTCTCTAAGTCGACGATTGTGGCCGTAAAAATGGAACATCGCCGCATGGGCAGCCCAACAGGAATATAACGTCGACTGCACATGACGTTGAGTCCACTCCATAATGGTGGTGATTTTGTCCCAATACTTCACCGCAGAATAATCTAGATGAGCAAGGGGCGCGCCTGTGATAATAAAGCCATCGTAATTTTTATGGGCCACATCATCAAATGACAAATAAAACGCATCCATGTGAGCTTTAGGGGTATTTTTAGGTGCCTGATTATCAATGCGAATAAGGTCTATATTAATTTGCAAAGGCGTATTGGAAAGCAGACGCAGAATCTGAACTTCAGTTTCAATCTTGTTCGGCATTAAATTCAAAATCCCCACTTCTAGAGGACGAATGTCTTGCTTAGCAGCCGCTTCGCTGTCCATCACGAATATATTTTCCGCGTTCAAGACCCCTTGGGCGGGAAGATCACTAGGTATTCGAATAGGCATAAGTTCTCCAATGTGGTGGTAAGGCAACAAATTTCGCTCATTCACACTGAAAAGTCAACATCTTTACGTCTAGACGTCTAAACGTTTATCCGGCTTATAATGTTTACACCTGAGAATTGATGTTTCGAACATCTAAAATAAGCTCAATTATTATTCCCGCCCTTAAAATTCGATAACTGAAATTGGCTCATCTAGTTATTTTTTGCCTCTATTGCAGTTGTTCTGCACTGCTGAAATATATCCATTTCTGGTTGATAAATACTGCTTTTCACATTAGCCAACCCTAACAAGGTGTCAAAAATATTGTCTTGAGAGAAGTCAGAATTCAATTTTCTAGACATACAGTCTTTAAAATTAGCATTGGCTAAATCGGTACTCCAGTACAACATAGGCACATGAGTTTGTTCTTCAGGAGCAATACTGTAAGGAAACCCATGTAGATAAAGTCCATTTTCACCTAATGATTCGCCATGGTCTGAAATGTATAACAAGGATTTATTAGTTGCATTACTTTGCTGTAAAACGCCAATAACTTTACTCAGAACAAAGTCGGTATAGGCAATAGTATTATCATATGTATTTTTTAATTGCTCTGCGCTGCAATTTTGAATATCACTTTGCGGACAATCTGGCATAAAACGTTTAAATGTATCAGGATAGCGCTGAAAATAAGTAGGCCCATGGGAACCAATCATATGTAAGACGAAAAGTTGATCAGCGGATTTTTGTTGGCTAATTTGTTGATGTAATTCTTCGATAAGAATTTCATCAAAACAAGCATCACCATTACACAAAGGTGAGTTTTGCGTTGGATCAAAGCCTATCTCACTAACTCTTTCACATACCCCTTTACAAGTGCTGTTATTGTCAACCCAAGTGACATCCACCCCAGCCCGTTGAATTATATCTAAAGCATTATCTTGACTACTGGCCACTCGACTTTCGTAATTGCTTCGTTGTAAACGAGAAAACATACATGGCACTGACACTGCTGTTGCGGTGCCACAAGAACTGACCTGTTTAAAACTGAGTATTGGAATTTGCCGCAAAAACGGGTTGGTATCACGTGTATAACCATTTAAAGAAAAGTTCTGTGCACGGGCCGTTTCCCCGACCACGACTATTGTTAAGTTTTGTTGGCCTTGGTTTGACGGATTGATGGTTGGCGATCTATCTAAAACTTTGAAGGGCAAAGGGGGATAAAAATAATTGTCTCGTAAATACCTAAATCCAGAATCATAAAATGCAAAGGGGACAATATACTTAAACAAATTATGATTATTTCTACCTACCGCTGCGTAATCTTTATACAGGGAAGTAAAAATCGAAGCTGTGACGATTAATGCAAGCAGATTTAACGCTAACACACTTTTGATTCGGCTTTTTAAATCTCCTTTAATCTTTATTTTAAAAATCATTGCTGAAGGGACAAGTCCCAGCAGAATAAAGTAGATAAGAAAACTAATATTCAAATAAGATGATGCTTCACCAGAATTGGTTTCAGCAATATTTTGAATCATGCTTTTATCAAAAATAACCCCGTACTGAAAAGTCGCATAAAACAATAGACATGACACTATCACAGTGACCGCCAGTATAGTTCTGGGAAAAATTATTCCTCCTAAAATACTAGTAATTATTATGGTTAGACAAAACAGTAATAAAATAACTGAAGCGTAAAAACTCCATTGTGACAAATTGTTTGGTTCAATGGCTTCAAATACGCCATTTAAAAAACAATAATTAAATACAAATACAATAAATAACGAACTTATTGCGATTATTTGCGCGCCAGAATATTCATGTCGCATTGCTTTTAAAATTATATTCATCTTGTCTCATTCATGCTTGATTAGACGACTATTTTATAAGCCTAACCTTAGCTGAAACTGAAGATAACCTAATGTTATACAATAATTTTTTAGAAAAATGACTTTATAATTTAATTGCAACTTTCTACTACATACGTTGAACTTTTTGCGGTTATTACTATCTTTTTTGATTCAAATAAACGCTTACGGTTTGGGAATATACTGGTATTCAATAATATTTCCCTGCGGTTTATGAAGCTGCGGTTTAGGACACCCTTCTATGCGACTAGCGGTATCTAATAATACCCAGTCGGTTCGATGAGCAAACCCAAGATGTATGGCTTTATTTTTATCAAAACAAAGCCCCTCAACTAACTCAAAACTTAACAATATAAATCGGTTTTTAGTGTTTCCTATCCATTGGTAAGCTGCTTTGACTTGCTCTGCATTGTCAGTGTGATAACCAAAATGAGTAATAGGATAAGGGGAAAATAGAATAAATTGCTCAGCAAAATCGACTAGCCCTAATTCTGCATTTTGGGGGAGCACTTGTTGGCTAACCAGTTCTTTCTGTATTTGGCTAAATATATGTTTAGGGGTTTTAACAGTTTCGAGTAACCCGTAGCCCCATGTACAATACAATATCCATAAGCCACTGAAAAATATCGGCCAACTCCGCCACTTTTGCTGTTTGTAGGTAATAAAGGCGCCAAAAAGCCCCACCAAACCAATACTCATAAAAAAGTACCAAGGTGAAATAGCGTATTCAGTCACTAGTTTTTCGGTGAAACTGAGATTGTTTAACCCAGCGAGCGCAAAAACTAATAACCCAGTAGATAAACCAACCACCAGTACCCATACAATCCAACTAACTGCCCTTCGCTGTAAAATTTGTCGCACATATGGTGCACTGTTCAAGGCTAACATTGGCAAAGCAGGCAATATATATACGCCCCTTTTGCCAGGGCTGATAGTGAAAAACACTAACACTAATATAATCCAAGCTAGCGGCAGAATGACACGGGCATCTTGCTTTTTGATTGCCCGTAGCCAATGCGGAATTAACCACGGAATGAGAATACTTAGGGGTAACCAAAAGGCTGGGATTACTGCAACGAAATAGTACCAAAACGGTTTAATATGATGCCAAGAATCCGCATAACGAGTGACGGTTTGTTTAAACAAAATATTATCGCGATATTGTTCTAGTAACGGATTCTGGCTTAGTTCAACCAATGACAACATAGGTACAAACCACAAACCTATTGCTAACAGCATCACCAATAGTCCCACCAGCCACTTAACAATAGACTCATTATTCGGTTTACGTATTGAGTGGCAATGGCAAATAAAGCGCATAAGCAAATACGGGATCAGTATCAATATAGGTAAAAAGCCTACGCCTTTGGTGATAACCCCAATTCCCATAAAAAAACAGGCCAAATAGAACCATCGCCATTTAGCGTCAAATAACAAAAACCTCAACAAACCATAACAACCAAGGGTGACCCACGCACATTCCATTGCATCAATTTGTGCACTTTTAGCCTGCAACATAAATTGAAAGCTAAACACTAATAACAGACCTGCTATAAAACCAGTTTCTGGATTCCAGAGCTTACGTCCAATATCAAAAACTAAATAAATAGTCAGTAGTGAGCACAAAGCAGAAGGTAATAAGAAAGCTATATTTAATGAGCCGAGCAATAGGTAAAAAATCGCGATTGACCACATAAACACAGGGGGTTTATCTGGATAAAATTCACCAGCTCTAGCAGGGAAAAACCATTGACCAGTTTCTACCATCTCTTTGGCAATTTGTGCGAAACGAGGTTCATCTGCAGGCCATGGATCGCGAAACCCTAAGCCGACAAAGATCAATGTGATGGCAATAATAAAAAGCAACGCCAACAGTTGCCATTCGCGAGCATGTTTTTGAGAGGATAATTGGAACAGAAACACATTAACCATCATTTCACTGTTTATGCCCATTGCTAGGGCTTAGATGTAGGCTACTTTGAGGGTTAACACTGGTGTTTAAATATTTATCAGCCTTAAATTTTTTATAGACATAAAGACTTAACAAACTGGATATGGCGAGAATTACAACACTGAGAATTATTTTCCAATAAGATTGCACCACCACACCTTTTCCCATAAGGGCAAAAATAGCCATCTGCGGGACGTAGCCAAACATAGACCCCATCACAAACGGCCAAATTTTAATTGTGCTTACCCCGGCAGTGATATTAGTAATGAGGTTATTACCTACTGGCAACAACCTAACAATCATAGTTTTCAGAAAAACTTGATTGGTCAAAAACCGATTGAGATCCATCACCTTGTTTGGAAAAAAGTGCATGACCACAGGTTTAGCATAAAAACGAGAAACAAGGGTGGTGAGTAAACAACTTAAGGTAATGGCAAAAGTCGAATAGATCACACCTTCTGTAAAGCCAAAAGCATAGCCGCTTAAAAACGCAATAAATTGTCTAGGGGCGCCTAATGAAGCTAATAAACAACTCACCAAAACAAAATTCGTTACCCCTTGCCATCCATTATGTCGGGTGTGAGCGTCTATCCAAGTTTGATTAAAGCTGTCGATAGATGGGATCTGCGCTAATAATTCACTGCCAATTAAGCAAATTAACAACAGTGGTAAAAAACGCCCTAGAACACTGATACATAACCTTAAAAAGTCACTGTTCATGAATGGTTTCAACTAACGCGGAGTTGCTGCGTCTTTGTAACCACATCACCCCAAGTAAATCCACGATCCCGACCCGTAATCTCCCCAACATATTATACTTGGAAGTACCTGATTGACGGTCTCGGTGGCTGACCTCAACCACCACAATAGTTCCGCCAAGGCGACGAACTAAGGCCGGAAGAAAGCGGTGCATATGATCGAAGTATGGAAGTTGTAAAAAAGTATCTTTGGGAAAGATTTTTAAGCCGCAACCAGTATCAGGGGTATTGTCACCCAAAATTCGACTCCTAATATTGTTGGCAATCTTAGATTGCATGCGCTTCCAAGCCGTATCTTTGCGGTTTTTGCGGTAACCGGCGATACAGAAATCAGTGCCAACGGGAAGTTTTTGAGCTTCTTTCAATAACTGCGGAATATCAGCAGGATTGTTTTGGCCGTCGGCATCTAGGGTAACGATCAGCTTTCCCTTGGCATAACTGACGCCAGTATGAATCGCTTTGCTTTGGCCAACAGAATACTTATGTCGAATAGGATTTACTTGCGGATAGTCACCTGAAGCAGCTAAACACAAGTTACTATAGGTATTATCATCGCTGCCATCGTCCACATAGACTATTTCAAACTGGTTATTGCTATCAAGAACAGTAACAATTTCTTTTATCAGTGGAATGATATTGTCTTGTTCATTTTTTGCGGGGATAACGACAGAAATATCCACAATATCAACTCTCCGAAGTGTATTGATTTGATGTTTGTGGACTATATCCAACTAACCTTAAGATTAACTGAAGTTAAAAAGATATTGTTTGGGGAATACCAGTTTGTATTTTTAAGTAACGGTTTTCTTTACGTTTTTGTGGAGCTTTGCCAAATAAGCTGATTCATTGCTTTGCTGATTCCTCTGGTGAGAAATAAAAGGTCACAATATTAAATTCACGTTTCTTCGTCACGTAAGGTCAATACTTTACCCCCCCCCCCGTTGCTGTGACTAAAACCGTGTGCTCCCATTGCGCGGATAACTTGCGGTCTTTGGTGATCACCGTCCAGCCATCTCTTTTTTGTTTGGTTTTAAAGCTACCTTTTATGAAAGTCTTACCTATAAATAAAACAGGTATGTGTATATGAGAGTTTGTGAAAGCTCTCCCCAGCAAGGGTTAATTTAGTGGAATGACTTATTGCTAATATAAGGGGCGAATATATTGTCAATAATTTCCTCGGTGGGCACTTGTGCGCCATACACTCTGATATAAGTGCGTAGTCCCGAAAAGTTTATTTGCACATGCCGAGCAAGTTTTTTGCTGTCCTGACTCTGAACTAATTCACCGGCTAATTGCGCTTCAATTATCAATGTTTCAAAGCTGCTTTCCATTGCTTTTAATGAGGCTTTAGCTTGCTCTAACAGTTCTGGATTCTCGTCGGTTAATTCCGCAATTGTTTTAGCTAATAAACAAATACAAGTGGGTGACGACATTTGCGTGTCAGTTACTCGGCTAAGCATAAAATCTTTTAATGCCGATAATGGTGATGTGGTTTTGGAGCGGCATTGTTGTAAATGTTCTGAGCCAAGCTGGGTATATCGGATAAGCGCTTGTTTGAATAGGCCTTCTTTACTTCCAAATGCAGCATAAATACTACCGGGCCGCATATCAATTTCATCCTGCAATATGCGCATAGAAGTACCATGAAACCCGCGACGCCAATAAAGTTGCAATGCTTTATCAATCACCTGATCACGATCGAACTTTGTATTGTTTGCCATCCATAACCTCCTTTGAACATCTGTTCAATTTTAACTTGAACGATTGTTCAAAGCCAGATATATTAACGCCATCGAACAATTCGTTTTGATTCGATACAGGTAAACTAAGTGTGTTTTAAAAATTTATCTAAGAACTCAAATTCGAATCTAGTTGTCTAGGTCCAAATTAATACACCCCATGCAACTAATTTTCCCACCTTATTAATGTAGCGAGTACCCATGAATTTTAATGTGTTATCCCAATACTTACGTTTTTTGTTATTAAGTGTTGTTTTAGTGACTATCAGTTTTACTAGCCAAGCTGCGAGTAAACCCAAAGTCATTGTATTTGATGTGAATGAAACCTTGCTTGACCTTGAGTCTATGCGCACATCCATTGCAGAGGCATTAGATGGCAAGGACGATCTCATCAGCTTATGGTTTTCAACGATGCTACATCACTCACTTGTGACGACTGTGACTGGCGATTACCACGACTTTGGCAAAATTGGCGTTGCCGCACTTATGATGGTGGCAGAAAGTAACAATATAGAGATTACCCAAGAGCAAGCTTTAACGGCAATTAAAACCCCTTTATTATCGCTGCCGCCCCATCCCGATGTTAAGGAAGGTTTAGCGGCTTTAAAAGCTCAGGGTTATATGATTGTGAGTTTGACCAATTCATCAAATAAAGGGGTAGAGACACAATTCAAAAACGCCGGTTTAACCGAGTTTTTTGATAAACGTTTGTCCATTGAAGATATTAAAATCTACAAACCTGACCTGAGATCCTACGCTTGGGCACTGGAAAAACTTGGAGTGAAACCTGAGGAAACATTGATGGTTGCTGCTCATGGTTGGGACGTTGCAGGGGCAAAAGCAGCTGGCATGCAAACCGCGTTTATTGCACGTAAGGGAAAAGCCCTCTACCCGCTCGCTGAAAAGCCAGATTATATTGTTGAAGATTTGCAGCAACTAGTAACAATTTTGGAATCGAAATAAAAACATCCATAATCAAAATGAGCAATTTAAATTATTCGAAAATGGGTGTTAATAGGCACTGATAACATTCGCTCATATCAGATATTACAGGTTGAATGAATAGACCTCTTTCCTTCAACTAAGCTGATATGAGCGAATAACAACACCGGCCTTTGTTTCACCTAACCTAGTAATGCCAGTGTTAAACCTTTCCGTAAAATCCACATATTTTAAAAAGACGTTTTATCTATTTATTTCAAAACCAGAATCTTTTCGAGTAAGCCAGTCTTTCAATATGGCTTGGGTAATTATCGGCCGATCGGAATAGAAGCCATGTGCTCCTCCTGGCACCACAGCCAGCTCAGCCCCCGACGTTAGTTTGATATAGTCTTGCACAGTATCAATGCGCGCCGAGTCATATTGGCCAATCATAAAAAGAGTGCGGCTGCCATCAATCTCAGTCAATAAATGGGTAGCATCGTAGTGTTTAAGCACACCTGTAGAAGAAAATTCACTTGGTCCCCACATTTGATTATAAATAAGCGGATTAAACCCTTTTCCACCGACGTTTTCGTAGTATGCTAAAGCCGCTTCAGTGGGTGGTTTAGGCTGGTAATAAGATGAATACAAAACGGTGTAGGCATTATCACAAATATCTTCGTTCGGAGGCGAGTTAGATTCACAGTGTTTAAGGGTTTCTCTTATTGTTTTCGGTGCGGCTTTAACAAGCAAGTTGGCATCCATGATCCAGTGTGGTGTAGAGATAAATGTTCCCCCCAAAACCGTGGATACAGTATGCTGAGGATATTTAGCCGTATATTCGAGGGCCAGCGCAGAGCCCCAACTATGTCCAACCACGTTCCAGCGCTCAATTTTAAGTGCTAGGCGTATTTTATCCAATGATTCTACAAAGCGTTCAACTCGCCAATTTTCTGGGTTATTAGGCTGATCAGATTTACCACTGTCGAGCTGATCATACATTATCACCATACGCTCACTCGCCAGTCCTAGCATTTCAGCAAAGCCGTTATGTGTGCCACCAGGCCCTCCATGTACAAAAATAACCGGGATAGCATCACTGTGAGAAAGGCCATTTAGCCGGACATACACTTTACCGCCTTCGACTTCGACCATTAATTCCTGTTCAGGTGGACCAAAAGGCTCTGTGATATCGGTGCTGCTTTCAGTTTCAGTACCTGTTGCTACCAATGGCACTAGGGAAAATTGAACAGCCATCAAAAAAGCCAGTACGTGTAAAACAGTGGTTTTCATAAGTGTATATCTCATTAGGGAAATTTTACTGAGGCTTTTTCACCGCTAGTAGCAACTCAGCTTCTGCTCGAGGAAGTTCGCACTCGCGCATGAGTTCTTCTACGCTGGCACCCGCATCAGCCATTTTAGCCGCTTGTGAGTATAATTTTGTGTCAGGATCTAGAAATTCAATTTCTTCTAATTTATCTTGCATCAAGCCTATTTTAACTACCAGATCCTTTACTTTCGCAGCCACTCCCATGGCTCCCGAACGCACTTCATGTAGTTCTTCTTGAGAATAGGAAAGTTGCTGCTGTAATTGTTGAATTTGTAGCTGCAACTCGTCAATGCGCTGACCGTTTTTTTTATTGCGGAGGGAAAAAACGTAGCTAACCACAGCAGTGACAATAATGAAGAAACACACCATTACGATAGCTGTTAACTGCCAAGTAAGCATTCAACGATTTCCTTTAGCCAAAATAAAACGACTTACAAGCCACTAATTTCATCCCACTCTTCATCACTGAGCAATTTATTCAAATCTACCAAAATCAGCAATTCACCATCACGATTACTCACCCCTTGAATAAACTTGGCACTTTCTTCGGTGCCAACATTAGGTGCGCTATCAATCTCAGAGGAACGTAAGTAGACAACTTCGGCAACACTATCAACCAATATACCTACAACCTGTTCTTCAGACTCAATAATAACTATGCGTGTACTATCTGTAATCTCGTGAGGGGGAAGCCCAAAACGCGTTCGGGTATCAATGACAGTGACAACGTTACCACGTAAATTAATAATACCGAGCACATAATCTGGCGCACCAGGAACAGGAGCGATTTCTGTATGCCTAAGCACTTCTTGTACTTGCATCACATTAATGCCATAGGTTTCATCACCTAATCGATAGGTTACCCACTGCAGTACTTCATCGTTACTATCAGCAGCAGCGTTTTTAGCATTTCTTTCATCACTCATTTGACTCGCTCCCTACAAGCTGGGTCTAGTTATCATTGCTATTTTGGCCCTTGTCTAACAATTTAATCAATTGTTTCACATTAACCAGTGCACACATTTTATCTTTTACCATTCCAGCCAACCACGGACGCTTGTTGTTGGCCTTACGCCATTTAACATCATTTGGCGCTAGCGTTGAGGTGGTAATTAAACTTTCACAAGCTAATCCCCAGCCACTTGAATCTAACATTATCAAATACTGGTAATTCAATGATTCTGCCAGTTCATCGGTATATTTTTCTGGCATCACCCATAAAGCTGTATCAACAACTTTTAATTTTTCGTCTCTATGAAGCATAACACCTTTGAACCATTTAGGTTTAGCAAACAAAGGGCCCACTTTTTTAATTTTATGAATCCCTCCCAACTCCGTAAGAGGCAATGCCAATGTTAAGCCTGCCACTTCAAAAAATAACGCTTGAAAATCAGAGGTGGGTACGGATAACGCTTCGTCAGTAGAGACACTTTCTGTTGTATCTTTTGTAGTTTCGACCGCGTCAGAGGTTTCTTTAACTTCCGGCGCTTTAGGTTCAACAACAGGAGTAATAATTTCTTCTTGCTTGTGCACAACATCGGCTGTTGCCAGTAGCTTAGCAACACTATCTAACTGCACCGTATCTTCAACGACCTCGTCAGTCAGTAATGACGTCAGATAATCTTCAACAATATCTTCTTTTGCAAAAGTACCTTTACTCATTTGACATAATCGATTTTATTTTTAAGTTGTGACAGTAAATTTTTATACGCAAAAACCCCTCGGGTTTTAGGACTAAATAACGAAGGAGGAGACTGAGCCTGACTGGCATCCCGGAAGCGCGTATCTACGGGAATAATGCCTGACCACACTCTACCCTTATAATTATTGCACAAATCTTTATATGCATCAGAAGCCGCATTCACACGTTTATCATACATAGTAGGTACAATAATATAATCAAAATCCCGTTTTTGCGACCTCGACATTATTTTTAATGTCTGCATCATTCGCTGCAAACCTTTGAGTGCAAGAAACTCTGTTTGTACCGGTACTATTAATTTGTCACACGCGGCAACGGCATTTACCATCAATACACCTAAAACAGGCGGACAGTCGATTAGCACATAATCAAATTCATCTTCAATTTTTGCAAATGCCTTTTTTAAGATCAGCCCCATGCCTGGGCGCGTACCCATTGTTCGATCTAAAGTAGCTAAGGCCATCGAAGCAGGTAGAATGAATAAAGAATCAAGTTTAGTTGAACACAAACTGTCCAGCACTACATCTTTGTCTAAGTCATCTCCAGCCATAAAAACGTCGTGAACACTATGGGATAACTCTTCTGCGTCAACCCCAAAGTAATAACTCAAAGATGCTTGGGGATCAGTATCAACCAATAACACCCGCTGACCTTGTTGAGCTAAAATGCCTCCTAAGGTTACAGTTGTTGTGGTTTTTCCGACACCACCTTTTTGATTAGCAACCGCCCAAACTATCACCAGATAACTCTTTCTAAACGACGGACTAAAATCATCATTTTATCCGCATTTCCAACATTATACTCTTGGCGATATCAAATAATGGCAAGTTGCGCTCAGAAATATTCGCTTTAGTAATAGCTTGAGGCATACCATAAACGACACTTGTCTGCTCATCTTGGGCCCAAATTTTAGCACCTTTTTGTTTTAAAGCTGCACAGCCTTCTTTTCCGTCTGCGCCCATCCCCGTTAAAATTATGCCTAACACTTTATCGGCGTACACCTTACTCAAAGATTGAAACGTTAAATCCACACTTGGCTTGTACAAATGATGGTCACGACTAACATCCTCAACTATTTCAACTCTAGCACTGCGGCTTGTTCCCTCGATAAGCATTTGTTTACCACCAGGTGCTAAATATGCACAGCCACTAACAAGCTGTTCACCCTGTGTGGCCTCTTTCACAGTTATTTTGCATATCTGGTTCAATCGGTTGGCAAAGGCTTTTGTAAAGCTACCTGGCATATGTTGCACAAGAACAATGGGATGGGGAAAGTGCTCTGGTAATTCGGTCAGAATATTTTGCAACGCAATGGGCCCTCCCGTGGAAGTGCCGATAGCTAATAATTGATACTCTTTTCCGGAAGAGCGACGAACGCTGGTAAATGTCGGTTCTAATTTTGTTTGCGCTGTAGCTGGCGCGACTGCAAGGCTAGAACTTGTCATAAAGACTTGGGTTTTTGCGGTTTTGCCAGGAGAATTAAGTGCAGTATTCGATCTTGCTCCTAGACGACGAGCAACCAGTCCTCGTTTAGAGGCTAAAGTTCGTACCCTAGATTGCAGTAGCTCACTAGACTCTTTACTATTTCTAGCAATGTCTTCAAATTTTTTAGGTAAGAAATCCAACGCACCAGCATCAAGGGCGTCTAAAGTAGCTTGAGCCCCCTCTGAGGTTAAGGACGAAAACATTAAAATTGGCAGTGGGTGAGACTTCATGATTCGCTTAACCGCAGTGATACCATCCATCACGGGCATTTCCACGTCCATTGTCACAACGTCCGGTTTTAACTCAGCGACCATTTTAATTGCTTCTTCACCATTGCGAGCTATACCTATCACGTCTAGCAAGCGGTCTTGGTTTAGAATATCTTTTACGCGTCGGCAAAAAAAACTGGAATCATCAACAACTAATACCCTATATGCCATTACGAAAAAGCGTCCTATTATTCATTTAGTTGTTATTTCTTTTTAGCGTATCGCTTTAATAAGCTAGGAATATCAAGAATTAAGGCAATACCGCCATCACTAGTAATGGTTGCGCCAGCCATGCCCGGAGTACCTTGTAGCAACGCGTCAAGGGGTTTGATAACCACTTCTTCTTGACCTATCAAGCTATCTACAACGAAGCCAACTTGTTGAGTACCAATTTGTACAACCACCACATGCCCTTGATTTTTATCATCACCACTAGTTTGTTTCGTTAACCAGTCGCGCAGATAAAAAAGAGGAATCGCTTTTGAACGCACAATCATTGTCAATTGACTATCAACCGTATTGGTTTTAGTTAAGTCCATATTGATAATTTCATTGACCGCGCCAAGGGGTAAAGCAAAGGTTTGTTTACCCACAATAATCATCAACGTAGGTAAAATCGCTAAGGTCAACGGCACTTTAATTTCCAAGCGTGTGCCTTTGCCTAACTCGGAACTAATATTAACCGTTCCATTAAGTTGATTGATCTTAGTTTTGACCACATCCATCCCTACACCGCGTCCAGAGATATCAGATATTTCTGTTTTGGTGGAGAACCCTGGAGCGAATATCAAATTGAATGCTTCTTCATCCGTCATTCGAGCCGCTGCATCAGCATCTAAGACACCTCGGCTGATAGCGATATCTTTTAACTTATCAGGATCCATGCCCTTACCATCATCTTCAATGGTAAGTAGTATGTGATCACCTTCCTGAGAAGCTGCAAGTTTTACAGTTCCCAATGAGGGTTTACCGACAGCTAAGCGTTCTTCTGGCATTTCAATGCCGTGATCGACAGAGTTTCGCACCAAATGGACGAGTGGATCCGCCAAAGCTTCAACTAAATTTTTATCTAAATCTGTTTCTTCACCTTCAAGATTCAAAGAGATTTCTTTTTTAAGACTTCGCGCTAAATCTCTTACCACACGAGGAAAACGACCAAATACTTTTTTGATTGGTTGCATGCGGGTTTTCATTACCGCACCTTGCAAATCTCCAGTGACAACATCAAGGTTAGCAATGGCTTTAGTCATGCTTTCATCATTGATGTTAACACCTAAACTTAATAGCCTATTTCTAACCAGTACCAATTCACCTACCATATTCATAATCTGGTCTAGACGCTTAGTATCTACCCTGACAGTTGTCTCACCTTGAGCACCGGCAACTGGTTTTTTGTCTTTTTCGTCTTTTTTAACAGCAGACTTAGCTACGGTTGGTTTAGGTGTAACAGGTTTTTCAGCCTTAGATACTGGCGCTTGGGGCTTGGGTGTTGATATTGGTTTTGCAGGTTGTTTTGCTGCAGCAGTGGGAGCTGGCGGTTCAGCCTTAGGTGTTGGACTCACTGCGGGCCCCTTACCTTCCCCATGCAATTGATCAAGCAATGCTTCAAATTCATCATCTGAAATATCATCGGAATCGGCACTATCATCTGATGCAGAAGGTGTTGGTGCTACCGGCGAAGAAGCTGCTTTAGAGGTCACTGATGACTTCGAAGGCTCGGGAGTCTCTGCTTTATCAGTTGAAAAACTGCCTTGACCATGAAGTTGATCAAGTAAAGCTTCAAATTCATCGTCAGTAATATCTTCATCACTGGCACCACTCATAAGATCCATTGGAGTGGAGCCTTCAGCGGGTGAGGAGCCTTCAGCGGGAGAGGAGCCTTCAGCGGATGAGGAGCCTTCAGCGGGAGAGGAGCCTTCAGCAGTACCCTCCCCTAGATCTGATTTGTCCGCAGAAAAGCTTTTAGCGCCATGCAACTCATCCAACAAGGCTTCAAACTCATCTTCTGTAATGTCTTCCATGTCATCATATGATTCGTCCTTTTGCACCTCAACCACTTCTTCAGGCATTTCAGGGACGTCAGGAAGTGCCGTAGGTGTATCTTCTGATTCAGGTTTACTTAAACGGTGCAGGGTTTCTATAAGTTCAGGGGCTGCGGCTTCCAATGGTTCGCGTTTTTTTACATCTTCGAACATTTGCACAACCACATCTGTGGCTTGTAAAATGACATCCATTAACTCAGGCGTTAAGGTGCGTTGTCCATTACGCATGGTATCAAAAACGTTTTCCGCACCATGACAAATATCTACCAGTTCAGTGAGAGATAAGAATCCGGCACCACCTTTAACAGTATGATACCCGCGAAAAATCGCATTTAATAAATCAGAGTCTTCAGGGTTATTTTCAAGATCAACAAGTTGCTCTTGCAATTGCTCTAATAGTTCACCTGCCTCAACTAAAAAGTCTTGTAGAATTTCTTCGTCAACTTCAAAAGACATGAATACGTTCCCCTTAAAAACCTAGGCTAGACAATAGGTCATCTACATCGTCTTGACTGGTCACCACATCATTTCGCGATTCTGCATCAATAATTGGCCCTTCAGCTTTCACAACATCTGTCTCAGCTTTCGATTTATGAGAACTTTCATCTGCTTTTGCAATTAATGAACTGGTTTCAGAAGCGCCAAACACAGTCAGCATATGAACTAAACTGTCTTCCACTTCTTTTACCAAATCAATCACCCTACGAATGACCTGCCCTGTAATGTCTTGATAGCCCTGTGCCATCAGTATATCGGTCAGCAATCCAGTTAATTTATCTGTATCTTTTGAAGACTGCTCTAATAAGTCATCTAGATCGGTACACAAGGATTTAAATTCTCCCAGTTGTAACTCTCTGGTCATCAACTTTTTCCATTCAGGCAGTAAATTAGTGATGCCTGTATGGAGTTTCTCAGCAATAGGCATGCTCGCTTCCACGGCATCCATAGTGTTATTTGCTGCTTTTTCAGTAGTTTCTAAAACATAATTGAGGCGACTTTGCGCATCAGGAATATCTTCATTAGCTAAATTAGAAATGCGCTCATCAAGTTGAAAGCTGTTAAGAGAATCATGGAGTTGACGGGTTAATTTACCCACCTCAGCAAATAACTCAACAGAATTGGTCAAAGAGGTTTCTTCCAGTAATTCACTGGCAGCCTGATTATCTCCATTTTCCAATAACTCAACTAACTTTCTAGCATCATCAAGAGACATTGGAGCTTTATTAGAGCCGGTCATACAGACACTCCTAACTTCATTAAAGATTAATTATCAGCCAAGTCTCTCAAAAATTTTGTCTAGCTTTTCTTTCAGCGTTGCCGCAGTAAAAGGCTTAACAACGTAACCGTTAACACCAGCTTGTGCTGCCGCTACAATTTGCTCTTTTTTCGCTTCAGCAGTTACCATCAGTACTGGTAAATGTTTTAAACTATCATCTGCGCGTATTGCTTTGAGTAAATCGATGCCTTGCATTCCGGGCATATTCCAATCAGTTACCACAAAATCAAAATCGCCTTGTTGCAACATAGGTAATGCAGTACTGCCGTCATCGGCTTCTTGAACACTGGTATAACCCAGGTCTTTAAGTAAATTCTTGATGATACGTCTCATCGTTGAAAAGTCATCAACAACGAGGATTTTCATATTTTTATCCAAAACTGTCTCCAATGAGGATTAAATCAAATGGTATTTTATTATTCTTCGTTAGCTCGCCAAGATTGCATTTTGCTTTTCAGCTTTAACATGGCTTGGCTGTGAATTTGGCTGACTCTAGACTCACTAACTTCGAGCACTTCGCCAATTTCTCTGAGATTCAACTCCTCATCATAATACAATGACAGTACGATTGCTTCTCGTTCGGGTAAAGTAGTAATAGCATGTGCTAATGCTTTTTGAAATGAGCCTTGTAACAAATCCTGAAATGGCGTATCGCTACCTTTATTTTGTTCAGTAGCAATTACGTCTTCGGTAATTCCTAAATCTTCGATACCGATGATTTTACCGGCGTTAACCTCATTCAACATTTGATGATATTCGGCGAGGCTAACATTCAACTTTTCAGCAATATCTACGTCTCTGGCATCTCGGCCGGTTTCACGCTCAACTTCATTGATAGCCTGGGTAATTGCCCGACCATTTTTATGTACAGACCTAGGTGTCCAGTCGCCTTTACGAATTTCGTCAAGCATGGCTCCGCGAATACGGATACCAGCAAAGGTTTCGAAACTGGCACCTTTAGAACCATCGAAATTTTTTGCAGCTTCAAGTAAACCAATCATGCCAGATTGAATTAAGTCATCCACCAATACACTAGCTGGTAACCTGGCTAATAAATGATGTGCAATACGCTTAACCAAGGAAGCATGTCTTTCTACAAGTTGAGCCAAATCGGCTTGTTGTTGATAAGCTGCTGCCTTTTTAATCACCGTTGTTCACCTACCGCTTTTTCGGCAACAAGTTGTTCCAGGAAGAACTCTA
This sequence comes from Aliiglaciecola sp., assembly GCF_039982535.1. Classification (NCBI taxonomy): domain Bacteria; kingdom Pseudomonadati; phylum Pseudomonadota; class Gammaproteobacteria; order Alteromonadales; family Alteromonadaceae; genus Aliiglaciecola; species Aliiglaciecola sp. The sequence continues at coordinate 77,733 of NZ_JBDWYG010000041.1, read as the reverse complement.
AATGTCCACCGGGTTGATTAGGAATGGGCCAATGCATCGCTCTATCTGCAAGCCCTTTAATGGCGATAGATGCCGGAGAACCAGGGAATGCATCAACGATAGCTTTTTGCTTTCGCACTGAGCGACGAATATTTTCATCGTAAGGCACAGTGGCAACGAGCTCTAAAGCAACATCAAGAAAGCGATTGGTGACTTTAGATAACTTAGCAAAGAGTTCTTGTCCTTCGCGCATGTTGCGCACCATATTGGCGACAATTTTAAAGCGAAATACACCATGTTCTCTATTCAGTAACTTAATCAGTGCATATGCATCAGTTAGTGATGTGGGTTCATCACACACCACCATCATAATATCTTGAGATGCCCGAGAAAAGCTCAACACCATGTCGGAAATACCCGCAGCGGTGTCTACAATCAGCACATCTATATCGGTACGTAATTCACTAAAAGCACGAATTAATCCAGCATGTTCGGTTGGACTAAGCTCGGTCATTGATTGGGTACCTGAGGTTGCTGGCGCAATAAGTATGCCATGTGGGCCCACAACTAAGACTTCATCCAATGTACACTCACCAGATAAAACATGGGAAAGGTTTTTTTCTACTCGCAAGCCTAACATTACGTCTACGTTTGCCAACCCTAAGTCAGCATCTAGCACCATAACGCGCTTGCCCATTTTAGCCATTGAAATAGCCGTATTTAAGGTGATGTTAGTTTTACCAACTCCACCTTTACCGCCGGTTACCGCAATAACTTTAATTAATCGAGATTGATTCATTCGTCTTAAGCTTCTCGCTTGGTCGTCGATCATATTGCTAATGCCGATTTTTTCTGTTCTGACTTAGCAGTATGGATCAAACCATATTTTTTATAAAGCTTAGCCGCCGCAGAGATTAAAAACTTCGCATCTGCTACTTTAATATCTTCAGGGACACGTTGCCCATCCGTTAAATAACTTACAGCTAGCTTGTGTTCAATTGCTACACTCAACGCTTCTCCGAGACTATAACTCTCATCGAGCTTGGTTAAAATACATCCCTGCAAATCAATTGCGCTAAATGCGCTAAGAGTATGTTCCAACACTTTATATTGAGCATTGGCTTGAATTACAACATACTTCTTGATGTTAGCACATGAATGTTGATTTAAGGTATCTAACTGCTTGATTAATCGAGAATCTCTTTGTCCAAAACCAGCAGTATCGATTAGTACCAAACGTTTGTTGCGTAGTTGAAAGAGTATATCTGACAATTCTTCTGCATTTTGTGCTTTTTTTACGCTACAGCCAATAATTTTTCCATAAGTGGCCAATTGTTCAAAAGCGGCAATCCGATATGAGTCAATTGTTACCATAGCAATTTGATCTGCACCATACTTTTGAGCAGCTCTAGCAGCCAACTTAGCAATAGTAGTGGTTTTTCCGGTACCCGTAGGACCAACTAAAGCAACCACTCCTTTATCTGCCAGAATAGCATTACCTGTGGTTTGAATTCGATTAGACAATAGTTTAAGTAAAAATAACCAAGCTTGCCGTTCATCGGCGTTCTCTGGTGTATATGAGACTATGTCGTCAGCAATTTGACTACTAATCCCCATATCCATCAATCTTGAGGTTAAATAGCCATGCATTGGGTGCGCACTTTGACGCTCTTGTTTAAGTAAACCTGAGACTTGAAATTGGAGTACATTGCGCAACGAGTTTAATTCGCTTTTTAGTTCATTTATCGCAGAATCAGATACGCTTTCAGGGGCTGAGTGTTGTTGCCTATTTACATTATTCGTCACTTGATGATTATCAGCATACTGCGATTCAGAGGCATTTGCAGAAGCTTGTTTTTCAAGTAACTCTCGTAAGCTGTCTGGTCCAGAGTCACCAATAATTTCGCTCAAACTCGGTACCTTTTGCGTTGCTGCACGGGCACTTTGCGGCTGAGCATCTTTTGCATTGCCTGCTCCAGCATGCATTGACATAGATGCCGTTTTGTTTTCACTAGCAAATTTACTTCTTTGATTAGGTTCGCTAATAGCTTCCGGCTTGGCTTGGTCGTAGGCCGCTACAATTTCAATGCCTTCGGAAGTTTTCTTGTTGGACATAATGACCGCATCACCACCAAGTTCTTTTTTTACTTGGTTAAGCGCATCGCGCATATCTTTTCCAATAAATCGTCTAATTTTCACATTGTTCCCCAAAGAAGCATTTGGTCTGGTTTAAATAAATTAGTTTGTGCCATTTTATTGACCCACTGCACTTACAATTCGAATTTGTTTGTCGCTTGGTATTTCTTGATAGGAAAGTACGTGCAATCCCATCACTGAGTGTTTGAAGAACTTTGATAACACCGGTCTCAGCATGCCTGAAGTAAGCAAAACAGCTGGTTCACCTTCTAGTTCTCTTTGCTGTGAAGCTTCAGTTAAGGACGTTTGCAATTTTTCGGCCAACCCGGGTTCTATTCCGGCACCATCTTCTCCACCGGCTTGTAATGATTGATGCAGCATCTGCTCTAGATCAGGTGCCAAGGTAATAACAGGCAATTCTTGTTCGTTATTATTGATTTCCTGCACTATTAAACGTTTCAAGGATATTCTGACGGCAGACACCAACACATCTGGATCTTGAGTTTTAGGACCATATTCGCAAAGGGTTTGTACGATACTGCGCATATCACGAATGGGCACACCTTCATAAAGTAAGGTTTGCAGTACTTTCACTACGGTACTCAAAGGTAAAACTTCTGGTACTAAACCTTCAACTAATTTAGGACTGTTTTTAGCCAGCATATCGAGCAATTGTTGTACTTCTTCATGGCCTAACAGCTGGTATGCATTGTTGGTGAGTAATTGGCTAAGGTGTGTAGCAACCACAGTAGCAGCATCCACAACGGTGTAACCTAATGTTTGAGCGTGCTCTCGCTGTTGAGGGCGGATCCACACGGCTTCTAAACCAAAGGCAGGATCTCGAGTTGCTTTACCTTCTAACTTCCCAAAGACTTGACCGGGATTAATAGCTAATTCATCGTCATGGCTAATTTCAGCATCTCCCACCGTAACTCCAAGCATGGAAATGGTGTAGCTATTTGGGTTTAGGTCAAGGTTGTCACGAATATGTACTGGAGGAATTAAGAAGCCCAACTCTTGAGACAACTTTTTACGCACTCCTTTAATTCGAGTTAGTAGTTCACCACCTTGGGTTTTGTCTACCAGTGGAATAAGACGATAGCCCACTTCTAAGCCAATAGTGTCAACATGTTGCACATCGTCCCAACCAAGCTCTTTAATTTCTTGAGGTTGGCTTGGCTCCTGCGTATTTTCTAAGGCTTGAGGCTCAGTAGCTTGTTTCTTCGCGTTCCAAAAATTGTAATACGCTACAGCGCCAACAAAGGCACTAAAACCAAGAAATGCTAAATGCGGCATACCTGGTACTATGCCCATTACGAACAATATTGCTGAGGTCACGTAAAGGGCTTTTTGATTACCTAATTGACGTCTCATTTCCTGACCCATTTCTTGAGAGTCATTCTCGCGCGTCACAATAATTGCCGTTGCTACTGAGAGTAATAACGAAGGAATTTGTGCTACTAGGCCATCACCTATAGTTAGAATTGTATATATTTCAATGGCTTCACTAAATGCTAAGTCATGTTGAATAATACCAATAAACAGCCCACCAACGATATTGATAAGCATAATGAACAAACCCGCTACGGCATCACCTTTAACAAACTTTGATGCACCATCCATTGAGCCATAAAAATCGGCTTCACTGGTAATTTCTAAACGTCTTTTTCTGGCTTCGTCTTGATCAATATAACCCGCGTTTAAATCGGCATCTATTGCCATTTGTTTGCCAGGCATTGCATCCAAAGTAAAACGCGCACTAACTTCAGAAATACGCCCGGCACCAGCGGTTACCACTTTGAAGTTGATGATCAGTAAGATAGCAAATACCACTATACCCACAGCATAATTGCCACCGATCACTACTTCACCAAAAGCTTGAATAACCTTACCGGCGGAATCACCACCTTCATGACCTTCTAACAACACAATTCGAGTGGAAGCCACATTTAGGGCTAAACGCAATACCGTCGCCACTAACAAAACTAGAGGGAAAATACCAAAATCGACGGGTTTATTGGTAAACACCGCCACCAAAATCACCATAAGTGATAATGCGATATTGAAACTAAAGAGTATATCCAGCAGAAATGCAGGCATGGGCAGAATAACCATACCCATAATGGCTAGCACTACGATAGGGGCGCCAATCCCATTCATAAAGCTTTTAACCTGATTTTTATCTACTCGATTGAGGTAACCTGCAAGTTCCATAAACAATTTTTTGACGGTTGTGAATATGATCTTGGGTTTTGCAACAAACGCGCCAAAAAATATCGTCTGTTAATTGACGTTTTGCCAAGATAAATAAAAACGGGGTAATTGAAGTTAGTTGGGTGAAGTAAGATGACTAAAATAAACCAAAAACAGCCGTGTTCTAGGTAAATGAGACTTTAGATTGGCTGAATATCAAAATAAAACGAAAGAACAGACATAAAAAAACCCGGCAGAAGCCAGGTTTTTTTAAAACATCAGTGTGACTTATTTAGCTGCAACTTTTCTGCGAACCAATAAACCAAGACCTGCTAGCATAAGAACCAATACTGAAGGCTCTGGAACGTAAGTTACAGCGCCTAAAGATGTTTCTGCTAGTGCCAATGGGAATACAAAGTCAATATTACCACTACCGTCGTAGAAATACTGGTCAAGAACTAATGCTCCACCAAATGCACCAAGCTCTAAAGTTAAAACGTAGTCAGGTGTATCACCGAATAAACCAAATGTTTCAATGAAGACGTCTAAACCAGCTAATGTATCAAATGGATTGATAGCTGCTACGACTGGCAAACCAAATTTTGCAGCATCACCATCAGCCAAGGTCAAATTCAAACTACCTATCGATAAATCTAGTTCAACGGTACTTAAAAACCCTGAAGGGTCAGCGTCTTCAGTATTAAAAGTAACAGAACCAATTAGTCCTGAATCTGATCCAACACCATATGGGTTTGGATCTGCATAAAGAAAGTCTGCATAGATATCTTGTTGAATAATTGCACCAGCGTTAGCTGAAAGAGACATTCCTAATGTAGTGGCGATAAGACCTGTTGCGAGCAAAACTTTTTTCAAATACTTCATACTAGTGAACCTTAATTATTGTTTTAAACGATTTCGTTCATTATTTATTGTTATTGTTTTATTGTTTTTCGGTCACAATCTAAGCAGTGCGACCTCTGCCACTAAGTAAAGCAATTACTGAACCACTTTATTTTTATTATATTAATCAGTAATTTATTATTACCTAGTAGAATTAGTCACTGAAGATCGTTAAAATTTTTGACACTTAACTGCTTTATCACTGTTCACTTTCTGATTATTTTTTGGACACATCGTCTTGTTTTGAGGATTTTTCCTGGGTCGATTCAGACTCATTATCCCCTGTTAAGGGAAAATCACAATCAGACTCTTCATGGTCGCCTACCACGTCCTCTAGTCGCACTTTATCAACACTTCGGAACGTATTGATTGGTCCCGCTAACGCATATAAAGCGAAGACTAAAAACAAAACTAAAGAAGGTGCGGTTGCAACGATAATAAACACCAGCATTACAATGAGTAAACCAACAAAGGGTACTTTACCGTGCCAATCCACCTCTTTAAATGAATTGTATTTAAAGTTACTCACCATTAATAAACCTGCTAGGCCAGTTAACACAGCGACCACAATCCCGAAGTCTTTACCGTCAACATCGTATTCCACACCAACCCAGACCATACCGGCTACCAATGCAGCTGCGGCAGGACTCGCTAAACCTTGGAAGAAACGTTTGTCAGCCACCCCTAACTGGGTATTAAACCGTGCCAATCTAAGTGCAGCCCCAGCTACGTATATAAATGCAGCCAACCACCCTATCTTGCCTAAATCAGTTAATCCCCAATTATAAGCAACAAGAGCCGGTGCCATTCCGAAAGACACCATGTCGGCCATAGAATCGTATTCAGCACCAAATTCGCTTTGGGTATTTGTCATTCGCGCAACTCGACCATCAAGGCCATCAAATATCATTGCCACAAAAATCGCGACCGCAGCGGCTTCAAATCGACCGTTCATTGACGCGACTACAGCATAAAAACCAGAAAACAGACCAGCCGTTGTCAGCAAGTTCGGTAACAAATAAATACCTTTACGTTTAGAATCCGACATTATTCCCCCTTCAAAATGAGCGCACAAGATAGCATAATCCTGAATTAGCTCAAAATCATACACACCCTAGCACGGACTAATTTTAACGCTTCTTTGAACAAATACACTTTTTCTTTTTGAAAAATGTTGCCTATTTGAGCGTTTCTTTTTAGTAAACGCTTATATCTCAAAATACTTATGCTACGAAAGTCATACATAACTCCCCTTAACCTCACGGTATACTTGTTTCAAGAAAGATTAGAACGATAAGGTTTTACCATGTCGCCATCTGGAAACAGGTAAAATTTTTACTGTCCATTATTTTTACAGGGAGACAAATTAACCTGGAAAAATATTACCGAAAAAGCACTTAAACTATTGTTTACACTACACTTACAATAGTTGGTTTGTTTTTTGCTTAGCCTTACTCAGTGAAGGTCTCAGCCTTTAGTTTGGAAGATGTAGGAATATTAGTTATGGTTAATAAAGTTTTAGCAGGTTTTTTCGCACTGGCGGTAGCAGGATACGCTTCAGCCGGCACTACAACCTATGAAACCCAATCTTGGAACTTAGGTTCTGGTGGTAGTTGGGATTCTAATTCACTTAGCTTTACTTCTGGTACAGTTGGTATGACAGTAACGGCTTGGTCATCAAGCGGTAACTACAGCTGTGACTCTGGTCCAGAATGTGATTCTAGCAATGTGTCTTATGACAAAGACCCGTACATTGAGAGCGCAGTATTAACGCGTTACTCATCAGGTTTAGGGGCAGTGAATGATGATGAAGATTACTCCTCTCCACATCACGCTTTAGACAACAAAGGCAGCGCAAATAGTTGGATTGATTATGACATGGTGCTGTTTGAGTTTGATACAGCGGTTGAATTAACCAGTGTTCAAGCTGGATGGTATAGTAGTGATTCAGATATCAGTATTGTTGGTTATACAGGTACCGGCTCTTTAGATGATACACCGTTTTCAACAGACACTAAGTGGAGTGACTTGTTTGATGATGGTTGGACATACCAGACTGACAAATTCAATATTGGTACTAACGTTGCCAATATCTCACCAGGATTTGAATCTAAATACTGGTTAGTTGGTGTGTATAATTCTGTGTTTTCTGGTAATGCTGGAGACAGTAAATATGACGCAGTTAAACTAAAAGGTATTACAACAACTAAGAGCGAAGCTCAGACCCAAGTTCCTGAGCCAGCAACATATGCGTTATTGCTTATTGGTGCTGCAGCGATATTTAGACGTAAATTATCTGCTTAATTCGATGTTTTAGTTAAAAGAGACGGTTCGCCGTCTTTTTTTATGCCTAATTATTAAAAGATCCCCCTTGCCTAGGTGCATAATTTTATCCACTAACGGTGTAAAGTGCGAAAGCTTTACGGTATCTTGTCAAACAACATAGCAATCCATACGTACATAATGATAGAGAGATATTACGTGGTGAAACTGGCCAGAAAAATAACCGTAGCAGCCTTCCTATTAATCAGTAGTCAGGTTATCGCACAGAGTAGTAGTGAATTTTACGAAAAGGCACTTGCATCATTTGAAGAAAAAGATTTTGATACTGCTTATATTCATCTAAAAAATAGCTTAAAAGAAGACGAAGATAGCCTCCCCGCTAAAATATTAATGGGTAAGGTATTATTAATTAGTGGCTATATGTACGAGTCCGAAGAAATACTAGAAGAAGCACTTGCTATGGGTGCAGACCCAAGTTTAGTTGTCGATACCCTTGGAAAAGTTTGGCTCTACACTAAACAAAATGAAAAAATCATAGACAGTCAATTTAATAACTTAAGTGCCAAGAGCTTTAATGATTGGCAAGTTATAAAAGCCACCGCTCAACTTAATCTTAAAAATATTGATGCAGCACGTGAAGGCTACGAATTAGTCTTAAAGAATGACCCTGCTAATATTCGTGTACTCAATGCTCTTTCTTCTCTTGAAATGCGAGATGCACAGTTTGACAAATCTTTATCCTACATAGAAATGTCCATTGCTTTAGAGCCTAACAATGCGCAAACGTTGCGGATCAAAGGTGATTTATTCCTGTATCAAAAGGAAATGGATGAGGCGATTAAATATTATCAGCAAAGTTATGCTATTGAACCAGAAGACCCAATCATTAAGCGCTCATTAGTCAGTGCTTATTTACAAAACCAAGATATTGATTCAGCCAAACAGCTGTTAGACGAAATATTAGAGCAAACCCCAGGTGATCCTACAGGCATGTTATTGAAAGCTTGGTTATTAGCTAAAAATCAACTGAATGACGATGCTGCTAGTGAGCTAGAAAAATTAAGCTCTCAATTAGCAGGTTTAAGTGAAGAAAGCTTGCAGGATGACCCATCACTATTTTATGTGAGTGCATTATCCGCCTATGCTCTACAAAACTACATTCAAGCAAAATCATTTTTCATTCAATACCTCAATTTTGTTCCCAATAATATAGAAGCTATTGCCCTATTAGCGAAAACCCATTTAAAGCTAAATGAGCCAAAACTCGCATTAGAGGTTATGCAGCGCCATGAACGTAAACTTATCGAAAAGCTCGAAAATGCATTGCTACTTGCCGAGCTATACTTAGCTAACGATAAGGCCTTTAAAGCTGTAGAGATATCGGGAAAATTAAAACAACAATACCCTGAAGATCCGAATGTTGAATTATTAGAAATTAAAACCTTACAGACCCGAGGTAAAGTTGAAGAGGCATTAGCAAAATTAGACGACTCTAAACATGCCAATACTAACCTTCGTTTTGTTATTTTGCGTAGCGAATTACTTATGAGTTTAGGGCGATTGGCTGAAGCAGATGAAATTGCCGATCAACTTCTACAAGCAGTGCCAGAAAATATAGACTTTTTGAATTTAAAAGCAGGTGTACAGATTCGCTTAGGTAACCTCAAGGCAGCTGAAACCTTCTTAGATAAAGCACTAACCATCAATCCTGAACACTTTTCAGCTCAATTCAATAAGGCGAACCTATTAAGCTCTCGAGGCGAACATAAAGACGCGCTACAAATTGTCGAAAAACTTAACACCATTCAACCAGACAATGTTCGTATTCTAACCTTATTGGCGCGTTGTCAATTCAATGCCAGCATGGTCGAAGAAGCAGAAAAAAACTTACAAAGAGTCCTGCAAAAAGATATTAATAATTTAACCGCACTTGAATTATTGGCGACGATTTATACTCAACAAGGTGAACTCGAAAGAGCAATAAGACAGTTAAATATAGCGATTAAAGCGGAACCCGATGCGGCTGTTTATCAAATGCGTCGAGTAGAGTTATATATTGCTTTAAAACAAGCAGACCGAGCAGCTAGAGAAATCAAAAAAATTAAATCGTTAGTACAAGGTAACGCCACTGGATTACTCGAATTAAGTAAACTGCAATACAAAGCCGGACTAGTTGACGACGCTAAAACGAGTATTGCTGAAGCTTATGATATTTATCCAGACAGCTTGTTCTTAGGGATTGAATATATTCGTTTACACTTAGCCAGCAACGATCTGAACAGCGCTGGAGAAATGGTTGCCACATGGTTGAAAAAAGCCCCTCAAGAACCTAGGCTGTTGATATTATCTGGAGACGTAAACGTCGCCAAGAATAATCTAGACGACGCATTTGAAAACTACCTAAGCGCATTGGAAATCAACAACCTAAATAGAAACGCTATATTCAAGTTATATCAATTGGCGTCCAGAAATATCCAAAGCAAAAAATTTGAAGACTTTACACAAGCGCTATTAGAGCAGAACCCTGAAGAGCATTTTCAACGTAGTTTGTTTGCAGATTTTCTGCTAAACCAAAGCCGCTTTGAAGAAGCGTCTACTCATTATGAGAAGTTAATCAAGGTTGACAGTATTCCTAATAAAGCATTTATGCTCAATAATTTAGCGAATATCACCATTGATAAAGACTTGCCTAAGGCAAATCAATATATTGAGCAAGCGCTGGCGCTAGAAGCAGAGAACGCTGCGCTTTTTGATACTCAAGGTTGGATTAAAACCTTGCAGGGTAAATACGAAGAAGCACTTACCATCTTGCGCAAAGCCTATGCGATGGATTCCAATTCCCCTTCCAACCAATATCATCTTGCCGTTACTTTGCAAAAGCTCGGCAGAACTGGGGAAGCTAAAGCGTCTTTGGAAAGAGCCTTAAACTCAGAGCAGGACTTCCTAGAAAAGAAGCAGGCCCAAGACCTTCTAAAACAGCTTTAACACAACCATTTTGCTGCAGTACAGACTATGTAGCAAATATCTAAAATTAAAAAACGCCGACTATCAATCAATAGGCGGCGTTTTTGTTAGTTGCTTTGCACTGTCCTTAACAGGAATGCTAACGAATTAATTAACTAATTTTTAATGCATCCCCATCCATATCAATTCGAATAGTACTATCAGCTTGAATATCTCCTGCTAACAAGCGTTGTGCTAAGGGATTTTCAATTTCAATTTGAATGGCTCGTTTAAGGGGTCTTGCTCCATACACGGGATCAAAACCAGCTTCAGCAATTTTTTCTAAGGCAGCTGCAGACAAGTCTAATTCAAAGCCTTTTTCCAGCAAGCGTTCACGTAAGGACGATAACTGTATTTTCGCAATCGCTTTGATTTGCTCCAAACCAAGTGGGTGGAATACCACAACATCATCGATACGGTTGATAAACTCAGGTCTAAATTGCTGCTCAACAGTTTGCATCACCATACTTTTCATTTCATCATACTGGCTCTCTTGATGTTTATCTTGTATCACGTCAGAACCAATATTAGAGGTCATGATGATAACCGTATTTTTAAAGTCCACGGTTCTGCCTTGTCCATCAGTTAGACGACCATCATCAAGCACTTGTAGTAAAATATTAAACACATCAGGGTGCGCTTTTTCCACCTCATCCAGCAAAATTACCGAGTAAGGTTTTCTTCTCACCGCTTCGGTCAAATACCCGCCTTCTTCGTAGCCCACATATCCTGGAGGTGCTCCAACTAAACGAGAAACAGAGTGTTTTTCCATAAACTCTGACATGTCTATACGAACCATTGCCTGCTCTGTATCAAACAAGAAATTGGCTAAAGATTTACATAACTCGGTTTTACCCACACCGGTAGGACCTAGGAACAAGAATGAACCTATGGGTCTACTTGGATCAGATAGTCCCGCTCTGGAACGTCGAATAGCGTTACTGACCGCATTTACCGCTTCAGTTTGGCCGATCACGCGGCTTTGCAGCGCTTCTTCCATGCGTAGTAATTTATCTTTTTCCCCTTCAAGCATTTTGCTTACCGGGATCCCCGTCCAACGAGACAATACATCAGCTATTTCGTTTTCGGTCACTTTGTTTTTTAGTAGCTGGGTTTCCGTTTGTTCAGCTTCCGCTGCTTGTTCTAGTTTTAACTCTAGCTCAGGAATACGGCCGTATTGTAATTCTGACATGCGATTAAGATCAGACGCTCGGCGGGCAATTTCCATATCCAGTTTAGCTTGCTCAAGTTCCGATTTGATGTGTTGGGTGCCCTGCATAGCACTTTTTTCAGTATTCCAGATAGTTTCAAATTCAGAAAATTTGTTTTCTAACTGTTCACGTTCCAACTCAATCAGCTCTAGACGTTTATGACTGGCATCATCTTTTTCTTTCGATAACGCCTGTTCTTCCAGCTTCAACTGTATGATTCTGCGCTCTAAGCGATCCATATCTTCGGGTTTTGAATCCATCTGCATACGAATACTTGACGCGGCTTCATCAATTAAATCAATGGCCTTATCTGGTAATTGTCGGTCTGGAATATAACGATGAGACAAGGATGCCGCAGCAACAATCGCTGGATCAGTAATATCCACTGAATGGTGCAGTTCATAACGCTCTTTCAGTCCACGCAGTATGGCTATGGTGTCTTCGACACTAGGTTGGTCAACAATGACTTTTTGGAAACGACGCTCTAAGGCAGCATCTTTTTCAATATATTGACGATATTCATCTAATGTAGTCGCCCCCACACAGTGTAACTCGCCTCGGGCTAATGCTGGTTTAAGCATATTACCGGCATCCATAGCGCCTTCGCCTTTACCGGCTCCCACCATAGTGTGCAATTCATCAATAAACAGGATGACCCTGCCCTCTTCTTTAGAAAGTTCGTTCAATACCGCTTTTAAACGTTCTTCGAACTCCCCTCTAAATTTCGCACCAGCGATAAGTGCGCCCATATCCAGTGACAAGACCCGCTTATCTTTTAATCCCTCAGGTACTTCAGAATTAATAATCCGCTGGGCTAAACCTTCGACGATGGCAGTTTTACCCACACCGGGTTCACCAATTAATACGGGGTTATTTTTGGTACGACGTTGTAACACTTGAATAGTACGACGAATTTCCTCATCTCGACCAATTACAGGATCAAGTTTGCCTTGTTCGGCGCGTTCGGTGAGGTCCGTTGTGTACTTTTCAAGAGCCTGACGGACATCTTCAGCATTAGGGTCTGTGACTTTCTGACCACCGCGCATTGTCTCAATACCTTTTTCGATTTGCTCTTGAGTAATGCCCAACTGACGGAAAATCTCGCCTAATTTGCCTTTATCTTGTAACGCTGCCAATACAAATACTTCAGAACTGATGTATTCATCTTTGCGTTTCTGCGCAATCTTATCGCTCAGGTTAAGCAAAACAATAGTGTCTTTACTGAGTTGCACATCACCGCCGATACCTTCAACTCTAGGCAATCTCTCAATTGCTTCAGCCAAGGACGAGCGTAATCCATTCACATTCGCTCCAACACTATCAAATAGCGGCCGAATAGAGCCTCCCTGTTGATTAAGCAGAGCTGTCATTAAATGTACGGGATCAATATATTGATGATCTCTGCCCAATGCTATCGATTGTGCGTCAGAGATTGCCATCTGAAATTTACTGGTAAATCTATCTAATCGCATAAAATTTCCTCAAAAATGATTTACTCAATTAATGGGTACTTTTTATATCCAATTCAAGGTAAGCAATGAATATTGATTGATCTAGATCAGTAAATTGGCGAAAAATGCGGAGTCATTTACCCTTGAATATTTAAAACTGATAATTAGCCAGTTTTAAGCAATATGAGTTTCATAATTGTGGCTTTTATTGCAAATAAATCCCACACACAAACCGACCAGTTTGAGATTGACCATGATGCTGAGCGTAACGATGAGAATAAAAGTCGCCGTGATGAACATAGGTACAGATACCGCTTTCAACAAAGCTTGTTATGCCGATAGCGCGGCATTTATCGCGGGCAATCTTGGCTAAACTGCACAAGTACTTTCCCTGTTCCACATCGCGTACAAATGCTTCGGGATACTCTGCAAAAACTTGCCTGAGATCTTCAGATACTTGGAAATGCCGTTGTGAAATATGCGGACCAACCCAAACCGTGAGTGTTTCTGGTTCACAATTCATGGCAGCAATAGTATTTTCAATCACACCGTTAACCAAACCGCGCCAACCAGCATGAATTGCGGCAACACAAGTACCCGCCTTATTAGCAACTAAAATGGGCATACAATCCGCGGTCATCACCGCACAGACACTTTTAAGTTCAGTTGTAAAACTAGCATCTGCTTTGGCTATTTCTAACGGAACAAAATAATCTTTTGTTATACGTACGCAACGAATGCCATGGACCTGGGTTAACCAAGCAATTGAATCACTCAGGGGCAGCGCATCACGATTGAATTGCACATCAGCGGCATTATCGCCAACATGCATTGCCAAATTATTACTGTCGTAGGGAGGCTGACTCATGCCCATTTTTCGCGTGGTATAAAACGCCTTAACCCCTTTAGGCAAGTTCCAATGAGGGGTGCGAATAGGGCTTGATAAAACAGCCTCAGTCATCAGCTATTCCATGTTCTTTGGTATCTTCTTTTAGTACCGATAGTAGCGCTACCATATCGTCAGGTAGCGGCGCTTGCCAACTCATCCACTCGCCTGTTGTGGGGTGAGAGAGTTCTAGTTGAATAGCATGCAATGCCTGGCGTTTAAAGCCCCTTAACATGTTAATCATATCTTCAGAACACGCCTTAGGTAAACGAGGTCTACCGCCATATAACACGTCTCCCACTAAGGGGTAACGTAAATGAGACATATGCACACGAATTTGGTGAGTACGACCGGTTTCTAGCTTTAAACGCAGGTGAGTATGGGCTCGAAACTTTTGTTTTATACGATAGTGAGTAACCGCTGGTTTTCCAGTCTCGCGCACCGCCATACTGGTTCGTTTAGTTGGGTGGCGACCAATGGGTGCATCTACGATTCCACCAGCGACCATAGTGCCGTAGACCACAGCTTCGTATTCTCGACTAATTTCTCGAGCTTGAAGCTGTTCAACAAGGTGAGTTTGGGCTGGTACAGTTTTGGCAACTACCATCAACCCCGTGGTATCTTTATCAAGACGATGGACTATGCCAGCTCTAGGTACACTAGCAACCTCGGGAGCATGATTTAAAAGAGCATTTAATATAGTGCCGTCTGCATTTCCAGCGCCAGGATGAACAACCAAATCTGTGGGTTTGTTAATCACCAAAATATGCTCATCTTCGTAAACTATGTTCAACTCAATATCTTGTGCTTTGTGATTTTCCTGTACTTGCAACAATGCATCGATGGAAATTTGTTCACCACCAAAGACTTTTTCCCTTGGTTTGTCACAAACAGAGTCATTTAAACGGACATTTCCGGCTAAAATCCATTCTTTTAAGCGAGATCGTGAATAATCAGGGAACAATTCGGCTAAAGCTTGATCTAACCTTTTGCCAATTAACGTTTCTGGTACATCTGCAGAGAGTTTTATCGCTTGTGGATCGCTGGGCATGTAAAATTGTGTCCTATAAGAGCTGTAAAATATAATGTCCCGCAACTGGCGATTTGATTTACATTATGCGGGGACAAATGCAAACACCAGATATCACCGTAAAGTGATTTATAACAAAACGTGCATCCCATGGATCCCTAGGGTAGAATGCCTCGGATCGATGGATTACTGAAAACAAAGTTTAGCGGATTTTTTAATGCCTGCTAAATCCCTGTATAGAATAAGAGTAACATGACATTTAAAAATTCATTCTACAAACTAATCGTTCTAATTTCTGTTGCCACTATGTATGGCTGTTCATCTTCACCTGATGAAGAAGACATCTTAATTGGTAACAGAAGTGAAAGTGCGCTGTATGATCAAGCAAAAGAAAGTATGTCGCAAGGTAATTTCAACGTTGCCACAGAAATTTTAAGTACACTTGATTCCCGATTCCCTTTTGGCCCCCATTCACACCAAGTGCAATTAGATCTGATTTACTCTTATTATAAGGTAGGTAAAACAGACGAAGCTATCGCAACTATTGATAGATTTGTGCGCCTCAATCCTAATCACTCAGATGTGGATTATGCATTATACATGCGTGGTCTAACAAATTTGGATGCCGATAAAAATCTTTTCCAAGAACTCGTTGGTATTGACCGTTCGGACAGAGATCCGAGCCGCTCAAGAGAAGCATTTTCTGATTTCCGTCGTTTAATTAACAAATTCCCCGACAGTAAATACGCTGCAGATGCCAAAAAACGCATGGTATTTATTAAAAATCGATTGGCCAAATATGAAATAGCCATCGCACGTTTTTATATGCGCAGAGAAGCTTATGTTGCAGCTGCTAACCGTGGGCGCTACGTACTTGAATACTTCCCTGACTCAAGCGAAATTCAAACAGCGTTGGAAATCATGGTTGAATGTTATGACCGACTAGAACTTGACGATTTGAAAAATAATGCATTAAAAACGTTAAGACTTAACTATCCAAATAGTAGTTATGTGAGTTAATTTTCGAAGTAGCACCATTTTCTTTGAGTTAAATAAAAACCGCCGTTAACTAATCGTTAACGGCGGTTTTTTTTAGCTTGTATATTTTCCTAGCAGACTAGAAAAACAAATGGCTAAACGGGTTCAGTAAACGAGCTATACCCGAGGTAAAGTGCAATGGTGCATCAACAATAGTAAACACTAAACATCCCTCACTAGCTTCAGAATACGGAGCGTGGGTGTTGTTAGAATCCATTAAGATAAAATCACCAGTGTCATAGTGTGATATACCATCACTAAACTCACCATCAATCACTAGAGTCAACTCTGTCCCTCTGTGAGTGTGCTCAGGAACTCTGCCTTCTTTTTGCATGAAAATAAAGTTGGCTTTGCCTACTGGACCTAGATCAACAGGCGCTTGCCAAAGATTTCCTAAAAGATGTGAGAAATTACCGGTTTTTTCCACATAACGTTTCAACGCTCGCGGCACAGTAAATTTGCGGCCATCCAATTCGATTTGCTGGTTTTGACTATTTACGCTTGGAACCTCTGCCGCGGGAAGACAAGTAATATCAGCCAGCATAGATGCGAAGTCGACAGATTGCTCAGAACCACCTAGTAATTTAGGTTCATCAAGTACTTTCGCAGACTCGCTTTCCATTTGAGAAAGTTGTTTTCTACATTGGGGGCACATATCCGCATGAGCGGAAATAACCAACGAAAGCGCTGGTGCGCACAAGCCTTGGGAAAATTCTCTCAACTGTTGTTGAGAAGGATGGAAATTAATCATCGTCTTTAATCAACTCTTTTAAGCGCTGTAACGCTAATCTAGTACGAGACTTAACAGTCCCTAAAGGAATATCCAACTCAGAAGCAACTTCCTGTTGTGACTTTCCTTCTATATAAATTGCTTCTATTACTACTTTTTGCTTCTCTGGTAGGGAATCAAACATAGTATTGATTTGCTGCATCGTCATTTGTTGCTCTAACGATACCTCATTGACATCAGCGGTGTGCTCGCACAACACTGGCCATAAATCATCTGAACAAATATCTTCTTTGCGATTTTGTTGTTTACGCAACATATCAAACCGTAAGTTTCTGGCGATCGTAAATATCCAAGTGGAGGGTGACCCTTTCTCAGCATTGAATAGATGCGCTTTTTGCCAAACATTGGACATGGTGTCTTGCACCAACTCCATAGCGATTGCTTCGTTACCCGTCTGTTTTAAACAGTAAGACCTGAGCCTGGGGGCAAAATAATTGAATACTTCAGCAAATGATCGCTTACACCGGCTTTCAGCCACAGTAACCAAATGTTGAGACATTTCTTTTGCGCATTCTTTGGGCGTTGGTATGTTTGCATTTTTCGACTGCAATGGAATTCCGACTAACATGCGTATTTTCCTGAAATCAATCTAGTTCCAGTTTTTACGCGGTAAAATAGATAAGGATCACTTTACCAGTTGTGATATAAATTCCAAGGCTGGGAGACAATCTTTCTGCTTTAAAAATGCTTGTTTCTGATCTGCATCCACAGGCAGCAGCTCTAACCAGCGATAAATTACCCAAACGGTATTATCAAATTCTGGTTTAGGATACAAAGACATCACTTCAGGGTACTTTTCGAAAATTTCTTCCAATTTTAAATCAATATTAGAATCCTCCATGTCAGCTTCTGGAGATGTCCAAACTTGTTGTTTGTGACACTGGCCTACCCTGAGGTCATCTTTTGCCGTTTTAACAGACTCAATAGAAACACAAAAGTGTCCCTTAACTGTAATACCAAGCAAACCGTCTTCTAATAAATCAAAATCTTCAACAGTGACGAAAGTCCCGATAGGATAGAAATGTTGATTTAAGGTTTTATTCCCCATTGCATTGGACATGCAAATAACGAATCCAGATTGTTGCGCACAAGCCTCTTTCACCATCCGAATATACCTAGGTTCAAAAATGCGCAACGACATTACTCCGCCAGGCAATATGTGAGCAGATAATGGAAACAATGGAGAAGTTAAAATTTCAGAAGCCAAATTGCTGTTCCTATTAATTCATCACAGTCACTTACGCTAAGTGACGCAAATTAGATCCAATTAATTCACCTGATTTTTCAGTGTAATTTAAATTTAACCGCAAACTAGACTATTTTTACTTTAAATATGATCCCAATGAAAGTGACCTAAGTAATTCTAAACATGGTCGAAAAAAAATGATTGTTTATGAGTTTACTAAAAGAGTTCGAAAATTTTTATCGAAATATGTCTGTGACGTCAATTGCACGCTTGGGTGATATTTATGCTCAAAACGCGACTTTGATTGACCCACTGAGCGAACACCAAGGACTTGAAAATATTCAAGGTTATTTTGAAAACTTACTCACAAACACATCCAAATGTGAATGTTCAATTCAACATATCACGCATCAAAGTACGGATATTTTTGTTACTTGGAAAATGTTAATTGTGCACCCCAAGTTAAATTCTGGAAATGAGTTTTATATTGATGGTATTAGTCATTTAAAGAGTAATGATGAAAAAATTGTTTTTCACCGAGACTACTATGATTTAGGTGAGATGATTTATGAGCAAGTGCCAGTCTTAAAATTCGTAATTAAAACTCTCAAAAAAAGGTTAGTTTCGTGAAAACAATCTTAATTACTGGCGCGACTTCAGGAATAGGCAAAGCACTGGCACTTTTGTGTGCTCAAAAACACTATAAAGTCATTGCTTGCGGACGAAATGAAACTGAACTTGAAATGCTGGCAACACATGACAATATTTCAACCCTCAAATTTGATACATCAGACCAACAGCAAGTAGCCGAAACGTTAACCGATGTTAACGCAGATATTGCTGTATTAAATGCTGGAGTATGCGAGTATGTTGATGTAGATACCTTCGACGTAGCGCTTTTTAAACGAGTATTCGACGTCAATTTTATGGGCGTAGTGAACTGTACAGCAGCTTTACTCAACGAATCCCAGCCACCCGCGCAAATCGTCATAGTAGATAGCTTAGCAAGATTGCTCCCATTCACCAAAAGTCAGGCTTATGGAGCAAGCAAAGCAGCACTGCATTATTATACGAAGTGCATGGAAGTTGATTTAGCAGCCAAAAACATTTTGGTGCAGAGTGCTTCACCGGGTTTTGTAGAAACGCCATTAACCGATAAAAATGATTTTGAAATGCCCATGAAAATTGGTGTCGAAGAGGCAGCCCAGGCGTTCTTACGCGGTATTGAACAACGTCATTCGAGTATATATTTCCCTAAAAAACTAAGTTTAATTTTGCGCTTTCTAAATCTCTTTCCTGCGTGGGCGAAATTCAAAATTAGTAGTAAATTAAAAAACAGTCAGGACAGTAAATGAAAAAGCGAATAGCGATTATTGGAAGTGGTATTTCAGGCATGACATGTGGTCACTTGCTCCATGAAAAGTTCGATATCACTGTTTTTGAAGCGAATAACTATATAGGCGGACATACCGCAACTGTTGATGTGGAGCTTGAAGGAAAACAGTACTCCATAGACACGGGTTTTATTGTGTATAACGATTGGACTTACCCTAATTTTATCAAGTTATTATCTAAAATTGGGATCCAAGGTCAACCTACTGAAATGAGTTTTAGCGTCAAAAACCTAAGTGAAAACTTAGAATACAACGGCAATACCATTAACAGCTTATTTGCCCAACGTAGAAACATTATCCGTCCTAAATTCCATCGAATTGTCAGAGACATTCTACGTTTCAATAAGTTATGTAAACAACTTTTTCAAGACCAAACCCCAGAACAGATTGGTGATATCACCCTCGGTGAATTTTTAATCCAACATAAATTTAGCGAAGATTTTAATCATAACTATATTTTACCTATGTGCGCAGCGATTTGGTCGGCAACTTTGGAAGACATTAAAGAGTTTCAGCTGGCATTCTTTTTACAGTTTTTCAATAACCATGGACTCTTGAATATCACTGATAGGCCACAATGGTACACCATAATTGGGGGTTCTAGAGAATATATCGCCCCACTAACAGCAGGCTTTAAAGACAGAATTTTACTGAACAGCCCCATAAGTCAGGTGGAGAATAAAGATGGAAAATACTGTATCTCTTTGGCTAAAACCGATGAAGATAATAACGCTAGATTACTTGAATTTGACGAAGTTATATTTGCCTGTCACAGTGATCAAGCACTAAAAATGATTAAAAACCCCACGGATCCTCAACAAGACATATTATCGGCGATGCCCTACAGCGCCAATGAAGTTGTGTTACATACAGACACCTCTGTGTTACCCAAACGCAAGTTAGCCTGGGCTAGTTGGAATTATTTGCTCAAGGGAAATTCAAACGAGCAACAAGAACCCACATCGTTAACCTATAACATGAATATTTTGCAGCGTTTAAGTTCACACCATACTTTTTGTGTAACTTTAAATAATAGTGAGCATATTGCCCCAAATAAGATTCTGAAAAAATTCGAATATCACCATCCGCAATTCAGTTTACAAAGCGCCAAAGCTCAGTCCCGCCGAAACGAGATTTGTGGTTTGGACGGAATGCATTTCTGCGGTGCTTATTGGTACAACGGTTTTCATGAAGATGGCGTGCGCAGCGCTTTGGATGTTTGTAGTCGATTTGGAGTTGAACTTTAATGGACAGTGCGCTTTATACAGGCCAGGTTTTTCATGCTCGACATATCCCTAAAAAGCATGCATTTAGCTACAAAATTTTTATGTTTTGGCTCGATTTAGACGAGATTGATGAGTTGTGTGAAAGCGTAAAAGGTTTCTCTAAAAATCGTTTTTCTGTGGTTAGATTTAAGCGTTCCGACTATTTAGGTAACCCGCAACACGACCTCAAATCATCAGTAGTGCAAAGGATGTCAGAATTAGCACAAAAACCCCTCACAGGAAAAGTCTTTTTGCTGGGGCAATTGCGCATGTTTGGTTTGTATTTTAGCCCGGTGAATTTTTATTATTTACAGCAAGCCGATGGTACTTTTAGTCATTTGCTTGCTGAGGTAAGCAATACACCATGGAATGAAAGGCACCATTACCTCGTTGATTTAGCCGTTCAACAAGATTGTGATAAAGCATTTCATGTTTCGCCATTTAATCCCCTCGATATGCAGTATAAATGGAATGTAAAGCAGCCTGACAAAAGGCTCAAACTGTCACTTAGCTGCTTTAAAAAGCAGAAGCATTTTGAAGCTTATTTAAATCTAGAACGTGAACCATTGAACTCAAAACATCTTTTACGCGTATTACTAAGCATACCGAGTATGACAATAAAAACCGTAGTAGGAATTTATTGGCAGGCATTGAAATTGTTTGTTAAAGGTGTGCCGTTTTATGGTCATCCTGGCAATAAGGAAAAAAAAGCAAATGTTAAATAGTGAAAACACCCTGACAGGAACGGAAACTTTATCCGCAACGGACCGTATTTGCAGAAATATATTGCTTAAAATTTTCAGTCAAATACCCCAAGGAATGATGACGATTAAAGAGCGTGGTGTGTTAGTTGACAGGTTTGGTGATGCCAAATCAGACCTTCACGCCGAAATTAATTTTCTCGACCTTACGGCTTATCGCAAATTACTGTTTGGCGGTAGTGTTGCCTCTGGAGAAACATTTACAGAAAATTTGTGGGAAACCCCAAATTTGACCGACGTAATTCGCATTTTTGCCAGAAACCTACCAATGCTAGATGCTTGGGAAGCAAAAATGAAGTGGATAGCCACTCCCCTTCGCCAACTAAGCCACTTAAAAAACAAAAACTCTAAGCATCAAGCGAAAAAGAACATCTCAGCTCACTATGATTTAGGCAATAAGTTGTATACGGAATTTTTAGATAACAGCATGATGTATTCTGCGGCTATTTATCCCACAACTGATACTAGCTTAGAGCAAGCACAACAAATAAAACTAAAAACCATCTGTGACAAATTGCAATTAACCGAGCACGATCACCTTTTAGAGATAGGTACCGGTTGGGGAGGATTGGCCATATTTGCTGCTAAACATTATGGCTGCAAAGTCACTACAACCACTATTTCTGATGAACAATTTGCCTATGCTCAACAATGGGTGTCTCAAGAAAACTTATCAAATCGTGTCACCTTACTTAAACGAGACTACCGTGAGTTAACCGGTAAGTTCGACAAACTAGTTTCCATAGAGATGATTGAAGCCGTGGGAAAAGAGTACTTACCTAACTTTTTTGAAAAGTGCTCTTCGTTATTAAAAGAAGATGGTTTGATGCTTTTACAATCCATCACTATCGACGATCGCCGCTACGAAAGTTACAGTAAAGATGTGGATTTTATTCAAAAACACATATTCCCAGGTGGATTTTTGCCGTCTCAGTTTGAGTTGAATCGCCACTCAAAATTGCATAGTGATTTAATGATCCGCGACTCACATGACATCGGTCTCGACTATGCACAAACCCTCAATCATTGGCACCAACGTTTTTTAGCTAAACGCGATGTGCTGGCCAAAGAAGGTTACGATGACAGGTTTGTGCGTATGTGGCGCTACTACTTCAGTTATTGCGAAGGTGGCTTTTTAGAGCGCACCATCTCTACTGTGCAACTAGTACTCAGTAAACCATCGTTTATCGGACAAGTGGTCAGATAAACGATGTTTAAATCTTTCGGATTTTATTTCATTTTAGTGTTGAGCATTAACCCAGCGAGTTTAGTCATGGCGAGTCCAATTGCGGAGCTAACAAAAGTTGGCTCAGCCAAGTTAGAAGTGTTCTTTTTCGATATTTATTTCTCCACCTTGTACAGCAAAAATGGCAAATATAATGAAGACGAACGGCCATTAGCACTACAGATAAAATACCTAAGAGCAATTAACAGCGACGACTTACTGGAGCGCACCGAACAAGAATGGCAAAAGTTAGGTTATGCCTCTGAAAATGTACAAAGCTGGTTGCAAACACTTGACTCCATTTGGCCAAACATCAAAAAACACGACGTACTAACCTTAAGGGTTAAACCTAACGGTCACAGCGAGTTCTTTTTTAATGATGCGCCCATAGGGGTGATAGAAGATGAAAACTTTGGACCAAGTTTTTTAGCCATCTGGTTGGATGAAAACTGCAGTTACCCGAAGCTTCGTAAGCAACTCATTGGAGGTTAGGCATGAATATTATTCGTTACAGTACTCTATGCGCTGCAATCATAGGTTTAACCGGCTGTTCAACCTCAATAGATGATTATCAAAACACCACCCCAGAGTTTAATCTAAAGGAATACTTTTCCGGCAACGTTACTGCTTGGGGAATTGTCCAAGATTTCAGTCAAAAAACCGTGCGTCGATTTTGCGTCGATATTATTGGTACTTGGCAAGGTGATAACGGCAAACTGCACGAAACCTTTTATTATGCTGATGGTGAAACCCAAGTTCGAGTATGGCAACTCAATATCCAGCAGGATGGCTCTGTAACAGGCTCTGCTGGAGACGTAATTGGCCAAGCAAGTGGTGGAGCAACTGGCATGAGTTTCAATTGGAATTATACTCTCAGAGTACCTATTGATGACTCTGAATACGATATTAAAGTCGACGATTGGATGTTTATGATGGATGAAAACCGGATGATGAATCGTTCCTACATGAGTAAGTTGGGCATCAGCGTAGGGGAAATATCCATCTTCTTCGATAAAACCCAGCCCGTCAGAAAATGTCAGTAAAAAATTCGATTACGCCATTTGCCTTTAGGGTTCAACCACTGAGATAGGTTTTGAATACATGGGTTTACCTTGGTTAATGGCAATTTCTACTCGACGATTTCGGCTTCTATCGCCAGAGTTTTCATTAGTAGATAAGGGCGATGTATCGGCTTTACCCACTACTACCATGCGCTGTTCGTCGAAACCATCAGCTCTCCTAATTTCTTCAGCCACCGCCACTGCTCTTTGCGCCGACAAGTCCCAATTAGAGCGATACAACTCATTGGATATCTGCTGACTATCACTGTGGCCAGAAATTTCAATTTCGCCAGGCACATCTGCTAATAACTCACCGATAGTTTTCAAGATAGGTCTGAATTGGGGTTGCAAAAATGCAGAACCTGCTGAAAATGAACCATTTTCTCGGATCCGAATAATAATTTGTTGACCTAACGACTCCATTTCAATAGAACCGTCGAGTATTTGTTTTTGCAACTGTTGAGCAACTTTTTTCATCAGTTCATTGGTTTGCTCTTGGCTGGATTGTTGTTGCGCAGAGGAAGAAGATTGATCAGTGGCAGTTTGTTGTGCCGCACCACCTCGTTGTTCACCCCGTTGTTTTTGACGTCCTCCGGCAGAGTCTTCGTCCCCTGCTTGGAATTCCAGCATTTCTTGCGTCATATCAACAGTCTGTTGTTGGATATTTTCAATCGGTGTGGGATCTGGCCTACCAGGTCGAAATTCCATGGCAATAACACTAGTACCTTTAGGAATATCTTTTACTTCGATTTTATTTTGAACCCCAAAAGCGAACTTCATAGAGCCGGCGATTTGTTTAAATTTCAACACATCCATTTCGGAAAACGCTAACAAAAGCACAAAGAAGCACATCAGCAGAGACATTAAATCCGCAAAAGTTCCCATCCATGCAGGAAGTCCCTCGGGGGGACATTTGGGGCATTCTTGCTCTGCCATTGACTATTCTTCCTCTGTTGCCGTACCGCGTTTATTCGCAGCAAGATAACTTTTCAATATCCCTTCGATAACCCTAGGGTTCTGCCCATCGGCAATACCGATAATGCCATCTAAAACCAGACTTTGATTCAGTTTTTCTTCATTGGCACGGTTATTCAATTTAACTGACATGGGTAAACAGATTACATTGGCAAAAAAGGCACCATACAGAGTAGTTAGTAGTGCCACTGCCATTGCCGGGCCGATTGCTTTTGGATCATCCATATTCGATAACATGGCGACCAAACCGATCAGGGTTCCAATCATCCCCATAGCCGGAGCGACATCTCCCATGCCTTTATAAATAGTTGCACCGAACTCATGGCGTTCTGTTGTCATTGCAATATCTTTAGCAAGGGTATCTCTAACCACATCTACATCGTGGCCATCCACTAACATGTCGACACCCTTTTGCATGAATGCATTTTCTATTTCAGCTTCTTCAAGGGCTAAAAAACCGCCTTTTCTTGCTGCATCTGCCATTTCTACAATTTTTTCAATCAGATCATCAGGCGATTCAATTTTAAACATGAATGCTTTCCCGCCGATTTTACCCGCGCCGAAAAACTGCCCTAGCGTGTACTGTGATAACACCACAAACAAGGTGCCCCCAAATACGATTAGGATAGATGGGACATTCATAAACATACTAATGTCGCCGCCCATAACCATAGCCATGACGACGAAACCGATTGCACCAAGCATACCTATAAGGGTCGCTAAATCCACATTGTCCTCCCTAGGATTCGATAAGCTAATCGAAAAAAGACCCGATTACCTTGCTATTTTTAGGCATTTGACCGGATAAGTCACTGAATTATTCCATTTTATCGACTGTACAAGCCAATTCTAAAGGAGTTATCTCCAAGTTATAGGAAAACATAGCATATACAATCCCAGTTTGGCATAAATGAAACACTAAATTTATTCCCTTCCATCGCTTTCAAAGTACTGAGTTAGCGTAAAATCCATTGACCATAAATGGAGGCTCAGGTATCGTTCCCCACTTTCAAAATATTCGCTATTTAAGGACACTGTACCAGATGAGTAAAGACAACGAACTGCCTGAAAATTCGTTTGAAGATACCATGCAAGAACTCGAGCAACTGGTTGCAGAAATGGAACAAGGAGACGTGCCCTTAGAGCAAGCACTAGCTAAGTTTGAAAGAGGTATTTCGTTGGCTCGAAATAGTCAAAAAATGCTTAAAGCTGCAGAGCAACGAGTTCAAATACTAATGCAACAAGATCAAGAAGATATTCTTCAGGATCTAGATCAACAACGGATAGATGAGTGAACCCTTTAGTTCAAAACCAGAAGCGTTACCACCACCGCATTGACAACCTACTCAATCAATATTTTGTAGAGCAAACGTCTGCAGCACCTCGATTGACACAAGCAATGCAATACGCTTTGCTTAATGGTGGTAAACGAACTCGTCCGTTTTTAGTCTATGCAACAGGAGAAATGCTAGGCGTTCCCTTAGAGAAACTGGATGTGCCTGCTTTTGCAGTGGAGTGTATTCACGCTTATTCATTGATCCATGATGATTTACCGGCAATGGATGACGACGAACTAAGACGTGGGAAACCCACTTGTCATATTGCATTTGATGAGGCAACGGCTATTTTGGCCGGTGATGCATTGCAAACATTAGCATTTGATATGCTAGCTTCGCCAGATTCAGTCATTCAAGATCCGAGTAAGCAATTAAAATTAGTGAAATTGCTAGCTGAGGCATCAGGAATACATGGCATGTGCGCAGGTCAAGCCCTTGATTTAGCGGCCACTGACACGCCAATTTCTCAATCCGAATTGCAGCAACTACACAACTTGAAAACCGGTGCATTGTTCAAAGTATCTGTTTCAATGGCCACCATACTAGCCGACGATCTCGATCCAAAAGTGACTCAAATGCTCGACCAATATAGTCAAGCGTTAGGCTTAGCGTTTCAGGTTCAAGACGATATTTTAGATATTGTCGGTGACTCAGATGTAATCGGAAAACCCCAAGGCTCGGACCAAGCCCAAAATAAATCCACTTACCCTTCCTTGTTAGGATTAGAGGGTGCAAAAACATATTTGCAACAACTTCATCAACAAGCACTTCACGCATTAGACGCTTTGCCATACAATACAACGTTATTGCGCGAATTTTCCGATTTTGTTGTTAATCGACGTTTTTAGACTCGCTCGCCACAAACATAATTAATACTAGGCAAAACATGACACTAGATTTAGCTCACTACCCTATCTTGGCAAAGGCCAATACGCCTGAAGATTTGCGTAAATTACCGCAAGAACAATTAAGACAGTGTGCAGATGAATTGCGTCAATACCTTTTGTCATGCGTAAGTAAAAGTAGTGGTCATTTCGCGTCTGGTTTAGGAACTGTTGAGCTAACAGTCGCCCTGCATTATGTGTATAACACTCCCTTTGATCGCTTGATTTGGGATGTGGGCCACCAAGCCTATCCACACAAGATCCTTACTGGTCGCCGAGAAAAAATGACCAGCATACGTCAAAAAGATGGTTTACATCCGTTTCCTTGGCCACTAGAAAGCGAATACGACACCTTTGCTGTAGGTCACTCATCTACCTCCATTAGTGCCGCTTTGGGTATGGCTGTAGCAGCGGAAAAAGAAGGCAAAGATCGCAAAGTAGTAGCAGTAATCGGTGATGGCGCGATGACCGCGGGTATGGCCTTTGAAGCTCTAAATCACGGTGGCGATATAAATAAAGACGTGTTGGTGATTCTCAACGATAACGAAATGTCGATATCAGAAAACGTTGGAGCCCTAAATAGTCATTTAGCACGACTGTTAACTGGCAACTTTTTTAATTCCATTCGCGATGGTGGCAAAAAGTTATTAAGTAATGTCCCACCGATTAAAGAATTTGCCAGCCGAGCAGAAGAACATATTAAAGGTATGGTGGTACCAGGCACTATATTTGAAGAGCTTGGATTTAATTATATTGGCCCCATCGATGGCCATGACGTTAAAGGTGTGGTTGAAACCTTACGCAATATGCGCTCGATTAAAGGCCCACAAATTCTTCACGTAGTGACTAAAAAGGGCAAAGGCTTTGAGTTGGCTGAAAAAGATCCGATCAAATTCCATGCTGTGCCTAAATTTAATCCAGCAGACAATGGTTTACCCAAGTCGGCTCCAAGTGGCCCAACTTTCTCAAATGTCTTTGGTGACTGGTTATGTGATATGGCCGCATTAGACTCTAAATTGATGGCCATAACACCTGCCATGCGTGAA
This sequence comes from Aliiglaciecola sp., assembly GCF_039982535.1. Lineage (NCBI taxonomy): Bacteria > Pseudomonadati > Pseudomonadota > Gammaproteobacteria > Alteromonadales > Alteromonadaceae > Aliiglaciecola > Aliiglaciecola sp. The sequence continues at coordinate 49,699 of NZ_JBDWYG010000041.1, read as the reverse complement.
GGTTCTGGCATGGTTAAGTTCTCTCAAGAATTTCCGCAACAGTATTTTGACGTGGCGATTGCCGAGCAACATTCAGTGACCTTTGCTGCAGGTTTAGCCAAAGAAGGGTTAAATCCAGTGGTAGCGATTTATTCAACATTTTTACAGCGAGCATATGATCAATTAATTCATGATGTCGCCTTACAAAACCTGCCGGTACTTTTTGCAGTAGATAGAGCGGGATTAGTGGGAGCGGATGGCCCAACTCATCAAGGTGCATTTGATATCCCGTTTATGCGCTGTATTCCAAACTTAATTATCATGGCCCCTTCTGACGAAAACGAATGTCGTCAAATGCTTTACACTGGCCATAAATTAAACCAGCCAGCAGCGGTACGTTATCCCCGCGGTACTGGTGTAGGTGCTAAGATTGAAAAAACCATGGAAGAAATTACCATTGGTAAATCTCGTACCCTCAGACACGGCAGTAAAGTCGCTATTCTTAATTTTGGCACCTTATTACCTTTTGCCTTAGAAGCAGCAGAACAACTCGGTGCAACTATGGTCGATATGCGCTTTGTTAAACCCCTGGATACGGCTGTGATTGACACATTGGCCGAAGACTTCGAGTTGTTTGTCACCCTTGAAGATGGAGCCATTACGGGTGGAGCAGGAAGTGCTGTGGCAGAATATCTACTCAGTCAAAAATACAACAGTAAGCTGTTGCAACTAGGTTTACCAGACGAGTTCATTATGCAAGGTACGCAACAACAGATGTATCAAGAACTGCAACTAGACGGTGCGGGAATTGTTGCGAGAATAACCGACTTTCTAGACTAATTGAGAATCTTTAATTCGGCATGTTAAGTTGGTTAATGTGCCTAATAAGCACAGCCCGAGGTAAATTAAGGTTTGTTTGGAGATTTTAAGACTAAGAAATAAGAAATGATGACAATTTTGAATGTCATTTCAACAATGCACTTAAGTCAGTAGCTTAAAGCACACCGAAGCTCAGTAACAAATGTAAACTTGATAACGCTGCAATACCGGCCAGCACATCGTCAGCCATAATCCCAAAGCCACCATGGACATACTTATCTAAGTAACTAATTGGCCAAGGTTTGAGAATATCAAAGAAACGAAATAACACGAAACCCACCAGCATAGTTTGCCAGCTCAGTGGTACTGCAATCATGGTAATCATCATGCCTGCAACTTCATCCCAAACGATAGATGAATCATCATGCACCCCCATATCATTGGCGGTTTTACCGCAAATCCAGATACCGGCAACGCTGGCTAACACACATAATAAAATATAGATATTTAGAGAAACGGATTCGAGTAACAACCAAACCAATGGCACGGCAGCAAGGGTGCCAAAGGTACCTGGCATTTTAGGGGCAAGACCAGAGCCTGCTCCTAACGCCAAAAAGTGTGCTGGGTTACTTAGCGTAACACGGCTTCGCTGTTCAGCGTTCAAGCGCTGAAGTGCTCAAAACATGCACCCTGTTGTTCATAAGGCTCATCATCAAAAACCAATTCAAGTTTTCGTTTTACGCCTGTCAGTTGACCAATGCAAGTGGCATTTATATTGGCGTTAGCTAAACCAGTTTCTAAGTTGCCTTTTTGCTCTTCATTTACCGTAAATAACAGCTCATAATCATCACCAGAGCTAAGGGCATATTGAATGGCTTGATCTAAATCCACCGTTTCTTTCAAGGCGACTGATAGGGGTAAGTTATTAACATGGATTTTAGCCCCACATTCAGAAGCATTCAGAATGTGCTGAAGGTCTTGTACTAAGCCATCGGATATATCAATGCAAGAACTCGCTGTGCGCCGCAATGCGGTGCCTGCTAGTAATCTCGGAGCAGGATAATTCAAGCGGTTTAACAAATAGTTAGCCGCCAGCTCAGAGCTCGATAAATTACCTAATTTAATATCCAGTCCTGCCCCTGCATCACCTATAGTGCCAGTAACATAAACCAGGTCGCCAGGCTTGGCCGTACTGCGCATTAACGCGTGCTCTTCAGGTACGAAGCCCTGAGCAGTAATAGTAATGGCTAAAGGACCTTGAACGGTGTCGCCCCCTATTAACTGGATAGAATAGTACTTTGAAATTTCGAATAGGGATTGAGAAAAGGCTTCCAGCCAGCTTTCATCTATCTCAGGTAATGATAACGACAAACTGAACCAAGCAGGTTCGGCCCCCATGGCAGCTAAATCACTTAGGTTAACCGCTAATGCTTTGTGTGCTATCGCTTCCGGCGGTGTATCAACGGGAAAGTGTACGCCACTAATTAGGGTGTCGGTTGTAATTGCAAGGTTTAAGCCTTCAGGCACTCGAGTGACTGCACAGTCATCTCCAATGCCATGAATTACATCTTTGCGTGATTCTCGCTCTTGTTTAAAAAAGCGATCAATAATGTCAAATTCTTTCACGTTACTCTTTTGAAGATAGTTCGTGTTTTCTGAGGGTTTTAATCGCTTTATCAAGCACACCATTAATAAATTTATGGCTTTCGTCGGCACCAAAAGATTTGGCCAACTCAATAGCTTCGTTAATAACGACTTTATAAGGGACATCAATACGCGCGGTAAGTTCGTAGGTAGCGATGCGTAAAATCGCTTTTTCAACCACATCTAACTCTTCAGGCAAACGCCCTAGGTAAGGTTTCATGGTCTTATCTAGACTTTCATGGTCTTTTACAACATTGCGCAACAATTCTTGAAAATAAGCCATATCAACTTTTTCCATATTGTTACTTGTGGCAATTCCCAATTCGATTTGTTCAACAGGGTTGTTACTCATTTGCCAAGAGTAAACAGCTTGTACTGCAAGTTCCCTTGCTTTTCTACGTGCAGATGGCTTCACGTTTATGCCTCTTCTATTTGTGCAATCACATTAACCATTTCCAATGCACCCATGGCCGCATCAGCGCCCTTGTTACCTGCTTTGGTACCTGAACGTTCAATGGCTTGCTCAATGCTATCGGTAGTAATCACCCCAAAAGAAACTGGAATACCATATTCCAATGAAACCTGCGCTAGACCTTTATTGCATTCACCTGCTACAAAATCAAAGTGCGGAGTTCCACCACGAATAACTGCCCCTAAGGCAATGATGGCATCATATTTTTTTTGTTCAGCCAATTTTTTAGCGACTATAGGCAGCTCATAAGCACCCGGAACTCGAACCAAGGTAATATCTTGATCACTGACTTCACCTACGCGATCTAGCGTGTCTAATGCACCGTCGACTAAGCTCTCAACAACAAAACTGTTAAAGCGAGATACAACCAACGCAAACTTTTTGCCTGTTGCGCGAACATTACCTTCAATGATATTCATATTTGTGAAGCCCTGTAAGAAAAACGGCGCGGATTATAGCACAACCCAATGGAAACCCAAATGGATTAATACACGTAATCCACAACTTCTAAACCAAACCCTGATAAGGCGTGATATTTTTTCGGTTTACTGATTAAACGCATCTTGCGCACACCCAATTTCGCTAGAATTTGACTGCCCACACCAACAGTTCGCGATGTTCCTTGATTTTTTGCCAGGGTAGCTCGGCTACCGAGATCTTCTGCCTCAAATTGTTTAACCTGGGCAATCAAATCTTCTTCCTTACCTAGCAATACCAACACGCCACCTTCATCAGCGATTTTTTGCATTGCTTCAGGTAAACCAACACTGCGCTCGGCCGATCTTTCTGAAGCAAACAAATCGTTAAATGTGTTATGCAAGTGAACTCGAACCAAGGTCGCTGAATCTCCGTCGATTTCGCCTTTGCACAAAGCAAAATGGACCTGATCGTCAATCACATCTTTAAAGGTATGCAGGTCGAATTCACCAAAACGTGTAGGTAATTTGCAGCTAGCAACTTGCTCAATGGTGGTTTCATTCAGGTTTCTGTATTCAATTAAATCGGCAATCGTGCCCATTTTCAAATTATGCTTTTTGGCAAATACTTCCAACTCCGGTCTACGTGCCATGCTGCCATCGTCGTTTAAGATTTCAACAATCACTGAAGCCGGTTCTAAGCCGGCCAATCTTGCCAAGTCAACACCGGCTTCGGTATGTCCCGCGCGATTTAAAACCCCACCTTCTTTGGCAATTAACGGGAAGATATGGCCAGGCTGCACTATATCTTCTGCTTTTGCATCTTTGCTCACAGCGGCTAAGATAGTTTGCGCCCTGTCTGCTGCAGAAATCCCTGTTGTTACGCCCTCTGCCGCTTCAATTGATACGGTGAAGTTAGTCGAAAATTGGGCGCTATTGTTATCCACCATCAACGGCAACTTTAATCGCTCACAGCGCTGTGCTGTCATCGGCAAGCAAACTAGTCCTCGAGCATGGGTGACCATAAAATTAATTGCTTCAGGGGTCGCATGTTCTGCGGCCATAATCAAATCACCTTCGTTTTCCCGGTCTTCATCATCCATCAGGATAACCATCTTGCCTTGTTTGATGTCTTCGATTATTTCTTCGATGCTATGCATTGCCATTGTGTGGGGTACTCTATTATTTTAAATTATTCAGTTTAAATTCGGGTTACTTCAAATAACCATTCTCAGCTAAGAATTGAAGATCAATGCCCTGTTGCTTTTGACTATGTGCGGCTTTATCTCCTAAAATCAAGCGCTCTAGATACCGGGCTATCAAGTCCACTTCTAAATTCACTAAGCTACCAACTTGGTAATTACCTATTATGGTTTCTTGCAGTGTATGGGGGATCAAAGTCAGCATAAATTTGGCACCATCCACATCATTAACAGTTAAGCTAACACCATCAATGGTTATAGAGCCCTTTTCGGAAATATATTTGGCCAGTTCATCGGGGGCTTGGATCCAAATTTCTAACCAACGATCGATAGGATTAATGGCAACAATTTTGCCAACTCCGTCAACGTGGCCACTAACAATATGCCCACCGAAACGTGAACTCGCTTGCATGGCTTTTTCTAAATTTACTTTGTCGCCGACGGTGTAATTAGCAAAGCCTGAACGTTTAATTGTTTCAGGAGAGACATCCACGCTGTAGTGTTTATCTGAAAAATCCACAACGGTTAGACACACGCCGTTGGTGGCGATACTGTCACCTAATGCAACATCAGACATATCGAGTTTCTGCACGGCAACGGTCAAACGAATATCATCGCCCTTAGGTTGTAATTTTGCGATGTGACCGACATCTTCTATTATTCCAGTAAACATTTTTTATAATCCGATATTTGCAGAAGTTTAAATTGCTATTCAGAGGCTGAGTTAAAATGGGCTGTCATCTTCAAATCATCACCTACCATTCGAACCCCAGACCATTTTAATAGTTTAGCTTGATTCATTTGCGTCAGTTCATCCATCACAAATAAATTCTGACCTTTGTCACCTAATAGTTTGGGCGCTTGATATAAAATCAATTCATCCACTAGATTTTGTTGTACTAATGCTCCAGCGAGCATGCCACCAGCTTCAACCCAAATTTCATTTAATTGTTTGTCAGATAGAACCTGTAGCATCGCCACCAAATCAAGTTTATTGCCAATACTGTCTATCTGAATTTGTTCTACGCTGTCTCTAATTAACGGGTTCACTTTACGATTGATAATTAAGGTTTGACCTTCCAGGTCGAACATTTTGAGATTGTCAGTGAGTTGATTTTTACCATCTACAATAATTCGTAAGGGTTGCCGAAGCTCAGACTCTAACACCAAACTTTTAGCATGATTTAATTCGTTAAATCTTACATTTAGACTTGGGTTGTCAGCTAAAACCGTTCCAGATCCAGACAATATTCCGCAGCTTTTAGCCCGATGGTCTTGCACATCCGCTCTTGCATGTGGGCCAGTAATCCATTGGCTTTTGCCATTTGCTAACGCCGTTTTACCATCTAGACTAGCGGCTAGTTTAACCGTTACCCAAGGGCGGTTTAGTGTCATTCGCTTAATAAAACCACGATTGAGCTGATGTGCTTGCTCACTCAATAGACCGTGAGATACATCAACTCCCTGTTCGGCTAACCGTTTTAACCCCCTTCCCGCGACGTTGGGGTTTGGATCCACCATAGCTGCGACCACTCGTTTCACCCCCGCTTGGATAAGCGCATCGGCACAGGGTGGCGTTCGACCAAAGTGACTGCAGGGTTCTAGTGTGACGTAGGCGGTTGCGCCTTGGGCTTGCTTTCCAGCCTGCTTTAAGGCGTGTACTTCAGCGTGGGGAGTCCCCGCTTTATGATGCCAACCTTGGCCGATCACTTCACCATTTTGATTAGCGATAACACAGCCGACATTAGGGTTTGGCGTGGTGGTATATTGACCTTTTCGAGCCAGCTTTATGGCAATACTCATAAAGTGGTGATCTAAAGTCGAAAAATTGTAGGAAGGCATTAGGTTGCAAATTCCCTAAACAGATAATTCAATCAGGGTTTTTCACCTAATTTGGCAATTTCTTCACCAAACTCTCGAATGTCTTCGAAAGAACGATAAACCGAAGCAAAGCGCACATAAGCCACTTTATCTAGCTCTTTAAGAGCGTCCATAATCAAGCCGCCTAAAAACTCGCTACTGATTTCCCGCTCTCCAGTTGCACGCAAAGAAGATTTCAGCTGACTAATGCAATGCTCTACTTTTTCAGTGCTCACTGGACGCTTTTCTAACGCTCGTAGCAAACCAGCTCGAAGTTTATCTTCGTTGAAAGGTTCTCGCGAACCATCCCGTTTGACCACGCGAGGCATGACTAATTCTGCAATTTCAAAAGTCGTAAATCGCTCGTGACAGGTTGTACACTCTCGTCTGCGACGCACCTGATGACCTTCGGCAACCAATCTGGAATCGATAACTTTAGTTTCTTGTTCAGAGCAGAAAGGACAAAACATAGTCTTATTTTCTTTTCACTATCTATAGATGCTCGCTAAACTAGCATAAAAAAGCAAAAAGGTGATATATGCAAAGGTTAATTTATCTATTATCAATAGTGATAATTATGCTGAGTTCATCGGCAACAGCTGCCGATTCAAAATGTGTTGACCTATCTCAACTGCATTGGATTGTAGGTGACTGGCAAACGATGCCTGATGGTAATACTCAAGAAAAGTGGTTGCAAATAAGCGAGGATACATTCACCGGTTCAGGTAGTAGTCGAGATGCTTCTGGAGATTTACAGCAACACGAAAGTATGCGTTTAGTGCAGATGCAAAGAGAAATCTTTTATTTAGCAAAAGTAGGCCACAATAGTCTTCCTGTGGCCTTTAGGGCTAAAAACTGCGAGTCAAATAGCGTCACCTTGGAAAATCCAAACCACGACTTTCCAAAACAAATAGTTTATCTACGCAAAGGTAACAAACTCGTGGCCGAGGTATCAGGTAACAATGGCAAAGGATTTACAGTGCATTATGAATTGAAGCCCGATAATTGATCATTGTGCTGGTTAGATAGATTCATCTTTAACCAGCTCAAACCCTTCATCTAACCATCCTGTTATGCCACCAATTAATTTTTTTACTGGGCGTCCCAATTCAGCAAGCTTTAGGGCTGCCTTGTCAGCACCATTACAATGGGGACCGGCACAATACACCACAAATAAGGTGTCACTAGGATATGATTGAATTGTCTCAGGTTTAATATTCTTGTGGGGTAAGTTTATTGCGTTAGGTAAATGCCCTTGGTCAAAAAGCAATAAACTTCTTACATCTAGCAGCACAAAATCTTGACGGTTATTGCTGATGGCAAAATGCGTGTCCCAACAATCCGTTTCTAAACTAAGTAAGCTCGCAAAATGAGCTTTAGCGACTTCCGCTGCAGCCGCAGGGACTCTTGATACTACTGATGACATAAACGCCTCCATTAAAATGTGAATTTTATTATCAACAACTTAAATGGAATGACCAAGTACCTTGTCGGCCAAATAACGAAGCTTTTGAGACAAAAAAGCCGCTTTAAAAAGCGGCTAATTTTTATTTTGAATAAATGCTAGCCGTAGACTGGGAATTGCTCACACAATGCAACAACTTCAGCTTTCACTCGATCAATAGTGTCAGTACTTTCGATATCATCCAGCACATCACATATCCAATTGGCCACTTGTTTAGCTTGCTCTTCGCCAAAACCTCGGCGAGTAATAGCTGGAGAGCCAATGCGTAAACCACTGGTTACGAAGGGTGAACGAGGATCATTGGGTACTGAGTTTTTGTTCACTGTAATATTGGCACTACCCAAAGCAGCGTCAGCGTCTTTACCAGTGATATCTTTATCAATTAGGTCAAGCAAGAATAAATGGTTATCTGTGCCATCAGAAACGATTTTATAACCACGTTCTTGCATCACGCTCACCATGGCTTTTGCATTTACCACAACTTGTTTTTGATATTCTTTAAATTCTGGCTCTAAGGCTTCTTTAAACGCCACCGCTTTTGCCGCAATCACGTGACACAAAGGACCACCTTGATTACCAGGGAACACAGAACTGTTTAACTTTTTATAAATAGTCTCATCACCACAGGCTGATAAAATCAATCCACCACGAGGGCCTGCCAAGGTTTTGTGGGTTGTGGTAGTAACAACATGAGCATGAGGTAATGGATTAGGGTAAATTCCCGCAGCGACTAGACCTGCAACATGGGCCATATCAACTAACAAGTAAGCGCCTACTTTGTCGGCAATCTCACGAAATTTCTGCCAATCAACAATGCCTGAATAGGCTGAGAATCCACCAATAATCATTTTAGGTTTGTGCTCTAGTGCTAATGCTTCCACTTGCTGCATATCAATTTCGCCAGTGTCTTCATTTAGACCATATTGCACAGCATTATAGGTTTTGCCTGAAAAGCTTACATGGGCTCCGTGGGTAAGATGACCACCATGAGCTAGACTCATTCCTAACACAGTGTCTCCAGCGTCAAGTAACGCCATAAATACCGCTGAGTTAGCTTGAGAGCCTGAATGCGGTTGTACGTTGGCGTAATCAGCACCAAATAGTTGCTTAGCTCGCTCTATGGCTAAATCTTCAGCGATATCCACGTATTCACAGCCGCCGTAATAACGCTTGTGTGGGTATCCTTCTGCATATTTGTTGGTAAGTTGAGAACCTTGCGCTTCTAATACGCGAGGACTACAGTAATTTTCAGATGCAATAAGCTCAATGTGATGCTCTTGACGTTGAGTTTCTTTTACGATTGCATCATATAACTCGGGGTCAAAGTCAGCAATATTCATATTACGTTTCAGCATGGTGTCTCCTCAACAACTCGGCACAAAGTTCGGGTGAAAACGCTTAATTTCACCCTCGCAGGGATAAAAAATGAGCGCTTATTCTAGTCATTTTGATTGTTTTGTACATACCTTTGCAGAAAAATGATCCAAACCCTTAAGTATAATTTATAGCTGTTAGGTAGACACCTGCGAAATTCTTCACCAACAGCTGATTTATGCCTGGATAATCAATCGAGGGACTCGATGACTTCTGGGTATTTGAGATGTATCTGTTGGCGAATTGTATCTAAGGTAGTCATTACATTAATACTGTCTGCGTGATTCATTCTTGGATCACAACTTCTATTAAGGAGAATTGACTCCATGGTAGATTCTATTTGATATTCAAAACCATTGACTGGATGAGGAAAGTCCAATGTGCGGATCAATTTATCGTCTTGGTATAACTGAGCTTGCCCACCCGTCCAAAAATAAGCAGGGATGGATATATACCCTTTCTTGCCGTGTATACTCATGGTGTTCGAACATTGAGCCGCCATCGTGCAGGTAAATTGGCTTATCACGCCAGAAGGATAAGTCATATTGACAGCCGTATTTAGGTCAAGACCATCTTTAGATAGTCTGGCCGTAGCCTGAATATCGCTAGGGTATTCGGCTAATAAATATTGACTTAAACTAACGCTGTAGACCCCTAAATCTAATAATGCACCTCCTGCCAGTGCAGGATCGGTCATACGATGATTTTTTAGGTGTGAAAAAGCAAAACCGATTTGCGAATTTATATATTCTATTTCACCAATTTGCTGTTCTTCAATCCACTCTTTAAGCTGCTCGAAACATGGCATAAAACGGCTCCACATCGCTTCTTGAAGCACACATTGGTGTTGTTCACTAAGGCTGACTAACTCCTTCGTTTGCTGAGCATTTACTGTGAGTGGTTTTTCCACCAACAAGTGTTTACCCGCCTTGAGGCATGCTCTTGCTAAGGGAAAATGCTGGGAATGGGGAGTAGCAATGTAGATAACATCAATGTTTGGGTCGGCAATTAGCGACTCATAATCTCCATAGGCCACAGAGGCTCGGTATTGTTCAGAAAATGCCTTAGCACGTTCCAAGCTTCGACTAGCAACGCCGTACAATTTTCCTTGCACTGAACTTGCTAACGCAGTCGCAAATTGATTTGCAATGCCTCCAGGTCCAATGACGCCCCAATTCAACATTATTCATCCTTATTTAGTTGCTTTGATATTTATTCTGAAGTCAGAGAATAAAATTTCAAGCTTTTGATCCTGAGCTTCTAACTGTAAATAAGTCTAACTGATAGTTAGTTGCTAACAATACTTGAATATTCAATACACCATGATATTCAAAAAATATTCTTTCAGCATTGGACTGCGAGCCGGTCTGGATTACACTATCGTTTTATCCTTCACTAGATTGGCACTATGGCACAATACGTATATAGCATGCACAGGGTGGGAAAAATTGTCCCCCCGAATAGACACATACTCAAAAATATTTCTTTAAGCTTTTTCCCGGGCGCGAAAATTGGCGTTTTGGGTCTAAACGGCGCCGGTAAATCGACTTTACTGCGCATCATGGCTGGTATTGACACAGATATAGAAGGAGAAGCTCGACCCTCTCCCGAATTAAAAATTGGTTACCTTCCCCAGGAGCCGCAGCTCGATGAAAGTAAAGATGTGCGCGGAAATATTGAAGAAGCCGTTGCCGACGTTGCTCACGCCTTAAAACGTTTAGATGAAGTTTATGCAGAATATGCAGAAGAAAATGCAGATTTTGATGCGTTGGCAAAAGAACAAGGTCAACTAGAAGCGATCATTCAAACCAAAGATGGGCACAATCTTGAAAACGCCTTAGAACGTGCAGCAGATGCCCTTCGCCTTCCCCCTTGGGATGCAGATGTCAGCAAGCTGTCAGGTGGTGAAAGACGTCGGGTAGCCCTATGTCGATTGCTTCTAGAAAAGCCAGATATGTTGCTTTTAGATGAGCCAACTAACCACTTGGATGCAGAATCAGTGGCATGGCTTGAGCGTTTTCTTCACGATTACGAAGGCACTGTTGTGGCTATTACCCATGACCGTTACTTCCTTGATAATGTAGCAGGCTGGATTTTGGAGCTTGACCGCGGTGAAGGTATTCCTTGGGAAGGCAACTATTCATCTTGGCTAGAACAAAAAGATCAGCGCCTTGCTCAAGAAGAGCGCACAGAAAGTGCTCGTCAAAAATCCATTCAACAAGAATTAGAATGGGTACGTTCGAATCCCAAAGGTCGCCAAGCTAAAAGCAAAGCAAGAATGGCAAGATTTGATGAATTAACCACAGGCGACTATCAAAAACGGAATGAAACCAATGAGTTGTTTATTCCCCCTGGAGAGCGTTTGGGTGACAAAGTCATTGAAGTAAGCGGACTATCCAAATCTTACGGTGATCGACTACTTATTGATGATTTGTCTTTCAGCATACCCAAAGGAGCCATTGTCGGTATTATTGGTCCCAACGGCGCGGGGAAATCAACTCTATTTCGCATGCTCACAGGTCAAGAGCAACCTGATTCCGGTGAAATTGTGTTAGGTGACACCGTACAATTAGCAAGTGTTGAACAGTTTCGCGACCATATGAACGAAAAAAATACCGTTTATAAAGAGATTTCCGATGACTCAGATATTATCCGAATTGGTAACTTTGAACTAAACAGTCGTGCGTATTGCAGTCGTTTTAATTTTAAAGGCACGGATCAACAAAAATTTATCAAAGATCTCTCTGGTGGTGAACGTAATCGAGTTCATCTGGCCAAGCTATTAAAAGCCGGTGGCAACGTATTGCTGCTAGATGAACCTACCAACGATCTAGATGTTGAAACCTTACGAGCGTTGGAAAATGCGATTCTGGAATTTCCAGGCTGCGCTATGGTTATTTCCCATGACCGTTGGTTTTTAGATAGAGTCGCGACTCATATCATGGATTATCGGGATGAAGGGAAAATAAACTTTTACGAGGGTAATTACACTGATTACGAAGCTTGGTTAAAAGAAACTCTAGGCGAAGATGTAGTTGAACCTCACAGACTTAAATACAAAAAAATAAGTAAATAGTCCTAACAACAATGGGTTAAATAGTAAAAACAATGTGCTCGGGGTAAAATCTTGGGCGCATTTACGCTCTTTTTATGCTTAAATATTGTTATTAATGGCAACGTTGAGGCTTATAATGGAAAAACGTCAATTTAATCGCGTAGATTTTTCAGCTCCTGCCATTTTATTTCAGCAAAATCACCATTGGCAAACCCACATCATTGATATTTCGTTAAATGGTGCACTTATTGGCTATCCGGATGACTTTGTCGGCAATTTAGAGCATGAGTTTGAGCTGAATGTTGAAATTGAAGGCACAGCTCAGGTAATCACCATGTTTGGTGAAATTGTACACAATGCTAACCATTGTTTAGGTTTCCACATTAAGTGCATGGATATTGACAGTATTTCAGATTTACGCAGATTAGTGGAACTAAATTTAGGTGACATATCACTATTGCAGCGAGATTTAGCATCTTTGGTTTCTTAATCCTAAGTATAATAAACATTCGTTTAAATATTGGATACACTACGTTAAGAATAAATAATCAGATCATAGTCAAACGTTATAAAGTGTTTTGCGGAATAAACTTAAGAAAGGAGTTTGAGTTATCTTCAGAGTTGTTGATCAGTTATTTGAAAAAGACAAAGTTTTGATTCTTATTGTAGAAGACGAACCCATTAGTGCTTTAATTGCAGCTAAAGCTCTTTCAGATAATTTTATTACCCATCATGTTAGCTCAGGGCAAGAAGCATTAGATTTTTGCGATCATAGGCTACCAGACATCATATTGATGGATATCAACATGCCTGTAATGGACGGCTTAACTGCGTGTAGAAAGCTTAAAGCTAACGAGAACACCCAAGAAATACCGATAATATTTGTTAGCTCTCAAAACTCACCTGAGGCCGAAGACGAATGCTGGGAAGCTGGCTGCACAGATTTTATTAACAAACCCTTTTCAGTGACAACGTTACGCCATAGAGTAAATTCACATTTAGCTGCTAAATTAATGTCAGATAAATTGAAACGCTTGGCGACTATCGATGGATTAACAGACGTGCAAAACCGCCATTATTTTGATGGCTTTTTAGCTGATCAAATAAAATTGTGTACACGCATGAAACATCACTTAGGCCTTATTTTAATCGATATCGATAATTTTAAGCTTTACAATGATACCTATGGACACATCAAAGGTGATGAATGTTTACGCGAAGTGGCGGATACTTTGAGGAAAGTACTAAAACGTCCCACCGATTGCCTAGCAAGATATGGTGGAGAAGAGTTTGCAATTGTTCTTCCCCATACAGACATTAGCGGCGTTAAATATGTTGCTGATAATATGCTCAAGGCTATACGTGACTTAAATTTACCCCATAAATTATCAAGTTTAAGCCGAGTGACTATTAGTGCTGGCGGTATTTGCGTCTCACCTCAGAATTTAAGCCAAACGGCACTCATTCAAAAAGCTGATAAAAACTTGTATACAGCAAAAGACGCAGGACGCGATCAATTTATTGTTGCCTGAATTCCGTTTAGGGATTTATAGGGCTTCCAAAGCTTCCGAAAGACGCGACACTGCAACGATTTCAATACCTGCTATGGGTTGCTTAGGTTTATTGCCTTTTGGAACAATTGCGCGTTTAAAACCGTGCTTGGCTGCTTCTTGAATGCGTTCAGTGCCATTAGGTACTGGACGTATCTCACCTGCTAAACCAACTTCACCAAATGCAATTAACTCTCTGGATAAAGTATGATTTCTAAAGCTTGAAATCATAGCTAACAAAAGGGCTAAATCAACACTAGTTTCAGCAATACGCACACCGCCCACTACATTGACAAACACATCTTGATCGTTCATTTGTACGTTACCGTGACGGTGCAATACTGCCAACAACATAGCTAACCTATTAGCCTCTGTACCTACGGCAATGCGCTTAGGGTTTGCCATTTGTGAATAATCCACTAAGGCTTGAATTTCCACTAGCAAAGGACGAGTTCCTTCCCAAACAACCATGACAATGCTGCCTGGTGATTGCTGCTCTTCACGACTTAGAAAAATTGCAGATGGATTGCTCACTTCCTTTAGACCTTTATCGGTCATCGCAAACACACCCAACTCGTTTACTGCGCCAAAACGGTTTTTATTACCTCGTAAGGTGCGGTAACGACTATCACTTTCACCCTCAAGCATCATTGAACAATCTATACAATGCTCCAGCACTTTAGGACCCGCTAAATTTCCCTCCTTAGTAACATGCCCCACTAAAAACATCGCAATGTGATGTTGTTTGGCAAAGCGAGTTAAAAATGCAGCACTTTCTCGCACTTGAGAAACACTGCCAGGAGCGGATTGAATATCACTCACATGCATAACTTGGATGGAATCAATTACCATTATGTCGGGTTTATGTACCAGCGCTAACTCGCAAATTGTTTCTACATTCGTTTCAGCTAGCACTTTCAATTTAGAGGTAGGCAGGCCTAAACGTTGGGCTCGCATTGCAACTTGTTGCAGGGACTCCTCACCAGTGACATATAACGTATTTCGCCCTTGGGCCAAATGACACATTACCTGTAATAAAAGAGTACTTTTACCCGCCCCTGGGGATCCTCCAATTAACATTGCAGCACCCGGCACTACACCGCCACCTAAAACTCGATCAAGCTCTTTAAAACAAGCACTGAAACGAGGCAAAGCTTGTAAATCAATTTGATCGAGGGTTTCTACTTTTGCATGGGTTTGACCTGCATATCCTTTTAAGTTTCGTTCTGGCGAATGTTTATCATTACTAAGAACGACTTCAGAAATTGTGTTCCATGCCTGACAATCATTACATTGTCCTTGCCAGCGAGGGAACTCTGCTCCACAATCAGTACATACAAAAGCGATTTTACGTTTAGCCATAAGTTATTGAACTACATTAAATTAGGGCTAGTTGATTAATTCAACTAAACCGGTAAGTTGGGATCAAAGGTTATTTATTCGTTGCCGATAAAAGAATATCATAACGACGCCTTAACCATAGCGAACATTTGATTGGCATGAGTCAAGATTTAGAAAAGTACCACGACATTATAGAACAGTTAAAACCAATGATAAATGAACCTGAGTTCAATCAGGTACTGTCACAGGTAGCTTCGGGCATCCCGAAACAAAAACGCTTCTTAATCAAAATGGAGTTAAAACGCCTATCTCGCCCATGCCTGCGTCTCATCGATCTCAGAGGCCAAGTAGCTGGTGACTGTCGAGAATTTACGTACCAAGATAAAACACATTATTTAGATGACACTGCCATAGATGTTTTCGAAAAGCAGGTGCGACTCTTTGGTGAATATACCATGGGAGTGTATGAGGCAGTTAAAAATACCGAAAACAGTTATCGCGTGATTTATCAAAAACAACGCGAAGAAGCTGAAAAAGAAGGTACGGTAGTAGAAGAACGTAAACCACACCACGCTTCTGTTTTGCGCTTTGGGGAATATGCTAAACGCTGTGAAGAGCGTATGAACTTCGCAGTCAATATTGAGTTGTTTACGGAATTAAATAAAAGTATTCAAGCCACCACTATAGATGTTTCAGTTAGTGGTTTAAAAGTTAAAGTCGCCAATGAACACCTTTTTAAAGTAGGTGATCGCGTAACGGTTCAGTTTAGGGGTTTAGAAGGCGAATACTCCATAGATCGTAAAGCCGGCGTGGGGTACAACATTGTTGATGTAGAGAGTAGCAAACGCGAACAGCGTATCTCATTGCAAAAAAATGATGAACAAGCTCAGCACTCTTTTAAAGACTTCTTTGAAAAGTTCATACATGGCAACAAACGTCGCTACAAAGTAAATATGGATAATACGCTCACTGCGATTAACCTGAAAACCTACGAACAATATTTTATTCCTAATGTAACCTCAGTTCCCATTTACATCGAAAGAGTCAATGATGTTTATGTCCCTAAATACGCTTTAATCAATAACTGCAATAAAGATCCCCTATATTATTGGAGTGATGAATTATTTGAATTGCGGCTAGGCTATGTAATTGGGCATCAGCGTGTTGCAAGGCTTTTGAGCCAACCTGAAAACAATCAAGAAACCATTGTCTACTCGTTCAATCATATAAAAGATGACAAAGTCTATTTTTATTCTGCCACGCAAGAAGAGCTGTTTGAGCGTCCTGATTTGATGAAGGTTTTTCTAGGCTATGGTGGCCGGAAAGCAAGTTGGCGAGTGTTCAAGTTACAGATTACAGATGTTGATCTAAACCAAGTCCATATACCACTGTCATTACCCGATTCGGTTAGCAGCGCAGTTAAACGTCAAAATCATCCTCCCGCCCCAAGATTGATGTCTCGTCTTAAAAATCTTAGGTACATGGCACTTTTAACCGATATCACTGATGAAGTCGGCACGCAAAATTATGAAAAAATTCCCATTCGGCGCGGGGAAATATCGCAATTAAAAGTATTCGGACATCCAAGGAATAAGCTACCTCCAACGGTGCAAATGTTCCGTTTTAAATACCATAATCAACGCAAAGAAACCCGCTATCAATTGCGAACTAAAGTGCAATTAAACTTTGGAGATATGACAATTGAAGGTAGCAGTGAAGATGTGTCTACTCGAGGAATGCGCATTGAGTTAAATGACTTTTTCCATGGTGAGGAAAATGATTTAGTTAAACTTAGTTTTCCACTTTTGCAGAATGTCACCAAAAAATTTAAACTTTCCGATTTACCTTATGTAGTCAAAGGTATTTCATACGGACGCAATGTATTGCACCTTCAAGCCGTCGTCGATTCGGTTAACAAAACTGCACAACGCTTTTTTGAGGAGCTTATTCGCAACAACCGTGGAAAATTAAAAGCCCATAATGAAGAAGAAGAAATACCAGGAATTGGTTCAGCATTGCGTAACCTTTATGCTAAGAATGTATTAAATACCGCTTTTTTTATTCGTAAAGAAGGAATTGATTTCCTGCCCGATGCAATTGTAACGAGTAACCCTAACAGTCGACTGAATAATCTATTAGCCTTTGACGCTGAAAGTGGTCAGTACAATATGCATTTTTTGTATTCCACTTATGGAGTTGAGTTAGACTTTATTCAATACACTCTAAAACGAATTAAGACCAATAAAAAACCAGTAATGCGCGAAATATTTGTGGCCTTTGATCCAAGTCGTGAATATATTGATGAGGCCATTAAAAGCCGTTTTTCAGACCAATTTCACGGCGATAAAGAACGCAAGAATTTTATCAATCAAGCCCGTGAGGCCGGCCAATTTATTGCGGTCAAAGTGTTTCTGGCCAGAGCTGGCCGCCCCGATATCGAGCGCCTACAAGCAGAAATTAGTTATGTCGGTATTTATGCGATTCATAAAGCGAAAATTCTTGAAGAGCAGCTTTGGAATATTATTGGTGTAGGTGATTTAGTCGATGTAACCGATGAAGTATTGATTCGACACAACTTTAGCCAACAACAGATCATTGATAATCAGCAAATGCCGGCTTATCACAAAGTAAATTCGGACAAAATCGAAAATCTATTAAAAGCCTAGTCTGTATTACTAGAATTTGATTGCATCTACACGTAAAACTGGTAGACTTCGCGGCGAAATTTTGTGCGGTTTTGAAATCAATAGATAACTCAAAACTGCTCGTCCGTTCTTTTAAAAATTGGTGGTAACTTATGCATCCTATGCTGAATATTGCGGTGCGCGCTGCTCGCGCTGCTGGAAATGTGATAACTCGTGGTTTTGAAAATCGTAATGATTTGTTGTTGGAAAAAAAAGGTGAGAACGACTTCGTCACTAAAATCGACAAAGAAGCCGAAAAAATCATTATTGAAAAAATTCAGCAATCTTTCCCCGATCACTCATTTTTAGGTGAAGAAGGCGGCATAGTAGAAGGCAGTGACGAATTTAAATGGATCATTGACCCTCTAGACGGTACCACTAATTTTATTAAAGGCATTCCCCACTTCGCTGTATCCATAGCCCTAATGCACAGAGGTCGTATCGACCAAGCGGTTGTATTTGATCCAATCCGTGGTGAATTATTTACCGCAAGTAAAGGCGCTGGTGCACAATTAAATGGTTTTAGAATTCGTACAGGTAAAGCAAAAGACCTAAACAGCACTGTTCTTGCCACAGCATTCCCATTTAAAGCCAAAGAAACATCTGATGATGCCATCGCTCGATTCTCAAACATTTTCAAACAATGTGGAGACGTTCGTCGTTGCGGCTCTGCAGCCTTAGATTTAGCTTATGTAGCTGCAGGTCGATATGATGGTTACTGGGAACGCGGTATCAAGCCTTGGGACATTGCTGCCGGTGAACTATTAGTTCGTGAGTCTGGTGGCCTGGTAACCGACTTTAAAGGCGGAAACGACCCTCTGCATAAAGGTGAGATAGTAGCTGGTAACCCTCGCGTGGTTCAGTCACTGGTCAAACACTTAAAATAATTAGTGATGATAATCACTGCTGATTAATTTCGTTTTCAGCGATTAAAAAGGAAGCCTTTGGCTTCCTTTTTTTATGCCCTATGTCCCATCCTGAAATACGTTGAGATAAAGAAGACTTCTTTATCTCAATATCAAATGAAATACGCAGTAAACGCTCACAACGAGAGTAAAATTATTTAGCCTCCACTCCTGTCTTGTTTGCTTAATATAAAAACAGAGTGGATTACAGATATAAAAAAACCGGGTTAAAAACCCGGCTTTTTGAAACACAAAAAGATTAAGGAAGAGGATCTAAGTCCGCACCTTCTTTTTCCACCACTGTGGGCATTAAATCTTCGCGACTTATCCCCAACATTAATGCCACCAAACTGGCTACATAAATAGACGAATAGGTTCCGATTACCACACCAAATAGTAATGCTGTAGCAAAACCATGTATAAGTGCGCCACCTTTATAAAACAACGCCATCAAAACCAAGATAGTGGTCAATGATGTAATAATGGTTCGATTTAAGGTTTGCGTCAAAGAGGTGTTAATGATCTCTATAGGCTCACCTTTGCGGATTTTACGGAAGTTTTCACGAATACGATCCGATACAACAATGGTATCGTTTAGTGAATAACCGATTACCGCTAGCACCGCAGCCATAACCGTTAAGTCGAATTCAAGTTGTAACACTGAAAACAAGCCTAAGGTTAAGATCACATCATGAGCCAATGCAATAACCGACCCTAATGCAAAACGCCATTCAAATCGCATAGCAACGTAAATAAGAATACAAATCAGCGCAACCAACATAGCGAGGCCGCCCTGCTCTGTTAATTCTTCACCAACGTTTGGACCAACAAACTCAATACGACGCATGTCAACATTGTCGCCTGCTGCCCGCAAAGTACTCAATACTTGGTCACCCACCTCTTGTGCTTTAACGCCATCACGAGGAGCTAGACGTATTAGCACATCTTCGCTACTACCGAAGTTTTGTACTACTGCATCACCAAAATCAGCGGCTTCAAGTTGCAGACGAATTTGGTCTAACTGAGCTGGTTTGTCATAACCAACTTCAATCAAAGTACCACCAGTAAAGTCCAAGCCCCAATTGAGCTGATTAACCCCCAAAGAGACTAACGAACCAATAATCAATATTCCCGATATAATCATGGCGGGAATGCGCATTGACATAAAATCAATACTTTCTTTTAGTTTAAAAAATCGCATGTCCGGCTCCTAAATCGACAATTTCTGAAGACGTCTACCACCCCAAACACCGTTTACGATTACACGGGTTAAGATAATTGCGGTAAACATCGAAGTAGCTATACCTATCATTAACGTGATAGAGAAGCCTTTGATTGGTCCGGTTCCCACTGCAAAAAGAATAATTGCAGCAATAAAGGTCGTGATATTCGCATCTAAAATGGTAGAAAACGCACTATCATAACCGTAATGGATAGCTTGTTGCGGGCTTCGTCCTTCACGTATCTCTTCGCGGATACGCTCGAATATCAACACATTGGCATCAACAGCCATACCAACTGTCAGTACAATACCAGCCATACCAGGCAGCGTTAAGGTAGCGCCAGGAATCATTGACATAACACCAACAATCATCACTAAGTTAGCCGCCAGTGCAAGATTGGCAACTAACCCAAAGGAACGGTAGTAAAACAGCATAAAGGCAAGAACTAAGGCAAATCCCCATAAAATGGCTTGCATGCCTAAGTCTATGTTTTCCTGTCCCAAGCTAGGGCCTACGGTACGCTCTTCAACAATAGTGATAGGCGCAATCAAAGCACCAGCACGTAACAATAAGGACAAATCACGGGCTTCTTTAGGTGAATCTAAGCCAGTAATTTCAAATCGACTTCCTAACTGCGCACGAATGGTTGCCACACTAACAACTTCACGCTCTGGAACGAAAATGATTTTACCTTTTTCATTTTTTTCACCCGTTGCTTTATATTCGATAAAGACGGTTGCCATGGGCTTACCAATGTTGCCCTTAGTGGCTAAAGACATTTTGCTACCACCAGCAGAGTCTAATGAAATGGACACTTTTGGCATGCCATATTCATCAACGCCAGCGTTTGCATCAATAATGTGACTACCTTCTAACATGACTTTTTTAAGCAGTAATTGCGGCACACCTTGTTGGTCTTCAACAATTTCAGAACCTGGAGGTACGCGGCCATTTAATGCATCACGTAAATCATGTTCTTGATCTAGCATTTTAAATTCTAAGGTAGCAGTCGCATTTAGAATTTCTTTCGCGCGAGCCGTATCTTGAATACCTGGTAGCTGTACAACGATGCGGTCGGCACCTTGACGCTGAATAACAGGTTCAGCTACACCAAGTTGGTTTACTCGGTTACGCATTATGGTGATATTTTGTTTTACCGCATAATCCCGAATCTCAGACAGTTTCTGTTCTGACATTTTGGCCACGAGAATCAAATCACCTTGCTCAACTAAGGTAATATCACGGTTACGATTTTTAAGGAAAAATTCCGCTTTATCCAAGGTCTCTTGATCACGAAAACGAATCTGTACAGACTCATCAATAATGCTCACTCGTGAATAACGAATTTTCTCTTCACGTAGTGACGTTTTAAAATCACCTTCCATATCCGTTAAAGATTTGGTGATGACCGAATTCATATCCACTTCCATTAAGAAGTGCACACCGCCACGTAAATCCAAACCTAACTTCATGGGTGTACCGCCTAAGCTGTCCAACCAATCAGGAGTATCAGGGGCTAAATTCATCGCTACTGTGTAGTCTTTGCCTAGTGATTCGGCGAGGGTTTCGTTAGCCAACCTTTGTGCACTATCATCGTAAAGACGAACCAATATTTGCTCATCTTCAAGTACGATAGACTTTTTTTCGATACCGGCATCGGCTAAGTCTTGATTAACTTTATCTATCAAAGGCAAATCTAGGACTGCGTCACGACCAGCAGATATCTGCACAGCATAATCTTCACCATAAAGATTAGGGGAGGCGTATAAAGCGCAAACGGCAACAACCATCAACACTAAAATATACTTCCACAGGGGAGTTTTATTTAACACTTGCTATTCCTTTTCTACTTAAACGAAAAAGGCAAACTTGCGTTTGCCGTTTTCAATTTAGTTAGATTGATTTCATTGTACCTTTAGGTAGCACAGCAGTGACTGCGCCTTTTTGAATCACAATATTGGTATTGTCATTTAACGAAATCTCAATAAAGTCCTTTTCTTCAGACACTTTTGAAACTTTACCAACCATACCACCTTGGGTAAGCACTTCATCACCTTTACCAATAGAAGCTACTAGGTTTTTATGCTCTTTAACCCGTTTTGCCTGTGGACGATACAGCATAAAATAGAAAATTAATCCGAAAACACCTAACAAGATAAGCATTTCGAAACCACCGCCTTGTGCGCCAGCTTCTTGTGCGTAAGCATTAGAAATAAAAAAACTCATAAATTCCTCATATATTTTTAGTTATAAAGCCGGAACCGGCATGTTCTTCTGTGCGTAAAATTGTTCAACAAACTGATCAAGTTTTTGTTCAGCTATAGCATCACGTAACCCTTGCATAACTCGTTGATAGTACCGCAAGTTATGGATGGTGTTTAATCTAGCACCGAGTATTTCATTACATTTGTCCAAATGATGTAAATATGACCGTGAATAGTTTTTACAAGTGTAACAGTCACATTTCTCATCTAAAGGTCCAGTATCTGTTTTGTGCTTGGCATTACGTATTTTAATAACGCCCTCAGTAACAAATAAATGACCATTTCGGGCATTTCGAGTTGGCATAACACAATCGAACATGTCGATTCCACGGCGAACCGCTTCAACAATGTCTTCTGGTCGTCCTACTCCCATTAAATAACGTGGCTTTTCAGCTGGGATTTTATCTGCTGTGTGATCCAAAACCCGAATCATATCTTCTTTTGGTTCACCTACGGATAAACCACCAATGGCATAACCATCGAATCCGATATCTTCGAGACCTTTCAAGGATTGATCGCGTAGACCTTCGTACATGCCACCTTGAATAATACCAAATAACGCTGACGGATTACCTTCATGAGCTTGTTTACTGCGTTTAGCCCAACGTAAAGATAACTCCATGGAGCGTCGAGCTTCAGGCTCAGTGGCGGGATAAGGAGTGCACTCATCAAAAATCATCACGATGTCTGAACCAAGATCGCGTTGCACTTCCATAGACTTTTCTGGAGTAAGCAGTATTTTTTCACCATTAATTGGCGATCTGAACGTTACCCCTTCTTCAGTGATTTTACGTAAATCTCCCAAACTAAACACTTGGAAACCACCACTGTCCGTAAGGATCGGCTTATCCCAATGCATAAAGTCGTGCAAATCACCATGTTGCTTCATGATTTCAGTGCCTGGACGTAACATCAAATGAAAGGTATTCCCTAAACAGATGTGTGCACCTGTCTCGTCTAACTCTTCCGGCGTCATCCCTTTAACGGTGCCATAGGTACCAACAGGCATAAACGCTGGGGTTTCAACCACACCTCGGTCAAACACTAATCTACCGCGGCGTGCTTTGCCATCGGTTGTATCTAATTCAAATTTCATTTTTAACCTTTTAAAATTTCTGCATACCGGAAAACAGTCCAGTGCTGAAAAACAGCGGGGATTATAAAGGAATAATGAGCAAGCTGAAATCATCTAAATAGAATTTCAGCTTGAAAGTTGCCTTAATAAGCGAAATGAGACGATTTATCGCCTAAATTTACACATCAGTGGTTACGATTTTTCAATAAACATGGCATCACCGTAACTGAAAAAGCGGTATTCGTTTGTTATCGCCTGTTCATATGCGCCCATCACGTTTTCTCTACCCGCAAACGCGCTAATCAACATGATTAATGTGGACTCAGGTAAGTGAAAATTAGTCAGCATTGCATCGACTATTTCAAATTGATAACCGGGATAAATAAAAATATCAGTATCCTCAAAAAAAGCCCCAAGGGGTTTACCTTTTTTAATGCTTGCAGCAGCGGCAGATTCCAATGAACGAACCGAAGTTGTGCCTACGGCAATTACTCGTTTACCCTTGGATTTAGCTGAGTTAATGGCATCCACAACATCTTCAGGCACTTCAGCGTATTCAGAGTGCATGTGGTGATCTTGAATATTATCGACTCTTACTGGCTGAAAGGTACCAGCACCAACGTGCAGGGTAACAAAGGCGGTATTGACCCCCTTGTTTTTTAGAGCCTCAAGAGTAGCCTCGTCAAAATGCAAACCTGCCGTAGGTGCAGCTACCGCTCCAGGTTTTTCAGAATAAACCGTCTGATAACGTTCCTTATCTGAATCTTCATCTGGTCGGTTGATATAGGGAGGCAACGGCATATGTCCGTATTTTTCTAATAGACTCAAAACAGGTTCTTGATTAACAACCTTTAATTCGAACAGTTGATCGTGACGCGTCACCATTTCCATTTGGATATGCTCTTCTAGTACCAATAAAGCCCCGGGTTTTGGGGATTTGCTCGATTTCACGTGGGCTAAAACGGTTTTTTCATCAATAATGCGTTCAACCAACACCTCGACTTTTCCGCCGGTTGATTTTTTTCCAAGTAACCGCGCGGGTATCACCCGAGTATTATTAAAAATAAGTAAATCACCTTCATCCACTAAATCAACAAAAGCAGAAAAATGGGTATCTTTTAAACCGCCAGTTTTACCGTCTAAACACAGTAACTTGCTGGCGGTTCTTTGTTCTGTGGGGTATCGAGCGATCAGCCGCTCAGGTAAATCAAAATGGAAATCAGATAGTTTCATGAAGTCTGGTTAGCCCAACTGTAAGTTAATATTCAGTATTTTACGTATTAAAAAATATACCTGCAACGCTTTATCGATACTCGGTTTTCCTTGAGTTTTGGCGCTGACAGTATAAATTATAATCAACTTGTTATTTCGATGTTTCTCCCAAACATAGTTTCCCCAGCCGCCCTAGCTGGGTTTTTTTTGTGCGTTTTTCAAAGCTCATCTTCATCTAATGAAATTTGCATATCCGCAAATATCTCAATGATATCTTCACGCTCAATTCGACGCATTTTTAAAACGTACATAATTTGTAAAAGTAAATCTGCGCCTAAAATTCCCTTATTTACCTTATTACGTAAGTTATCTGCGCTTTGAACAACCCCAATTGAATTCAATCGCTCGCTGAGGTCTTGATATTTCACCCCGCGCTTAGACATTTCAGCCTTAATAATACGTTGAACTAGTTGTCGCCAATTTGCGTTATCGTGTTTTTTAGCCACTTTCCACCTACTCTAAAATGAACAACTTTGTGAATTATAATTTACAAAAATAAACTATACAACTCAAAAAAGTAAAATAAAGTTTGACATTAAAAATCATTTGTCAGTACAATCTGCCCCGTTACAAAAAAACTTACAATTCATTTTGAACTGATCATGTTTTTTCGTATACAAAGGTAACATACTATAGTCATTACACTGACAGGAGAGTAGGCATATGACTTGGGACCTTGATCAACTTGAGACCCTATTATCAGATAACGACAATATTGTTGTCACCCGTGAAGAAAATTGTTTATTGATCGGAAATGGTGATGGTTTAGATGCATGGTTAGCACTCAGTGGAGAGCAAATTATTATCGAATCCATTTTATTTTCAAGTTCAGAAGTCAAAGACAAAGCGGCCTTGAACGAAGAGATATTGAAAACCCATATGTTGTTTCCATTAACAACGATTGGAATATCCCAAGTTGCTGAACAAGATTATTACACTGCATTTGGCGCATTAAGTTCACAATCTAAAGCAGAAAGCATCAAAATTGAACTCGATGCCTTATTCCACAATGTGGCTGCATTTTTAGACGCTTATCAAGAACATTTGCACTAAACATTTAGGTATTTTGGAGAAGATTATGTCGGTTTGGAGAAAGTTAGTTACAGCTGTTAAAGGTGGCGCAACAGAAGCGGCTCAATCAGTTGTAGACAGTCAAGCCATTCGAATTCTAGAACAAGAAATTCGTGATGCAAAAGAAGAGTTGCGTAAGTCAGACCATGCTCGAACGCAAATTTTAGCAAAATGTAAATTGGCTAAACAAAAGGTTGATAGCCTCAAAGTATCAATCGGTCAATATGAAGAACATGCTCGCAAAGCCATAGGCTCAGATCGCCAATTGGCATTAGACTGCGCGCAAAAAGTAGCAGATTTGACCGCTGAAATGGAAACCGAACAAGAGTTTCTAGACCAGTTTACTCAATCAGAAAAACAACTTGCTGCCAATATTAACCAAGCAAAAGATAACTTGAAGCGTTTGGAACAGCAGGTTGATATGGTTAAGGCAACAGAATCAGTGCAAAAAGCACAGGTTGCGGTTTCATCCAGACACATGGGTGCAAATAGTAAAATGAAAACCGCTACTGAGTCTTTGAATCGCATTCAAGACAAGCAGAAGTTACGCAGTGCAGAGCTAGAAGCTGCAGAAGAGCTTGCTTCTAGCGACTCATCCACTGATTTAGAAAAGCGCTTAGCTGAGGCTGGAATCAAGGGTGGTAAAAGCTCTGCTGATGACGAGCTAAAACGCATTTTAGGCGAATAAATTGGTTAGCCTCTAAATGTTATTAGTCCTTAAAGTACGTAAAGTACTCACCCGAGTATTTTCCGAGATGCGCTGGTACACCATTGTACTAGCGCTTTTGTTTTATGCCCTGAGCACATGGATTTTATTATATGTATCAGGTGAAGATGCCCTACTCAATATTAACGATTTTATTTATTGGCTAGTCGTCACCGGTTCTACTGTTGGATATGGTGATATGTCACCGGTCACAAGTGCGGGTAAATATATCGTTTCTTTTTATGTAATCCCCTTAGGGTTGAGTATATTTGCCTTGGTGCTAGGACGCGTAGCTGCTTGGGTATCTATGCAATGGCAAAAAGGAGTGAAAGGTTTGAAACCATTAGATCTTGAGAACCATGTTTTAGTAATTGGCTGGAATGGTCAGCGCACCATTCAATTGCTTAATTTGCTGCTTAAAGAGCGAGCTGAAACGGAAAACAAGCCAGAGATTGTTTTGTGTGTTAAAGCTGATATAGACAATCCCATGCCCGATAAAATTGAATTTATCAAAGTAATGTCATTTAACAATGATAAAGAAATGGATAGGGCTTGCGTAGGTAAAGCTGCGGTTATTGTCATGGATAATGAAGAAGATGATGTCACTATGACCACTTCTTTATATTGCAGCAAAAGGAATAACAGCGCCCATCTGCTAGCTTACTTTAAAGATGAGTCCTTAGTGGATTTATTACAGACTCATTGTCCTAATATCGAATGTACTCCCAGTGTCGCCGTTGAAATGTTAGCTAAATCGGCATTTGATCCTGGCTCTAGTTTATTGCAACACGACTTATTGACTGTTCAAGAGGGACAAGCCCAGTTTTCAATTGAAGTGCCAGAATCCGTTCCTCAAATATCCGTTGAAAAACTATTTATCACCCTTAAACAACGCTACAACGCTACCTTCATTGGCTTTGTCGAACCAAGCGTTCCCGCTAAAGTTACTTTAAATCCTAATTTTGATGTGACTATCTTGCCCAAATACAAACTTTTTTATATTGCTGAACAGCGTATCAATCATTTTGATTGGCAAATATTGTCGGAATAAAAAGTCGCAATAACTGGACAGATTAAAAACGGAGAAATCATGTTTTCAAAATGGTTTAGCAAAAAGAACAAGCAAGCTGACATAAAAGCACCGGAAATAATGGGGTTGTATTTAGGCGGGTCTTTTGAGCTTGATGATTTAAAACTCAAGCTTATTGAGCCTGAACTGGTAATTGAAGGTGCTGCTAGACATCATTTGATTCAAGCCGTGGGCGAAGCTCATTTAGATACAGGCGGCAAAATTCTACGTTATTACACCGATGACGATGCTTTTTTACAGGTAGTATTAGATGGTGGTGACACAGAAAACCACATCACTGATGTGAAGTTATGGTACTTTTACGATACACAAACCGTGGGTACCGATAAGCAATGGAAAGACCTCATTGCCCAACAAGTTTCTCAGCCCCATTATCAAATTGAAAATAACAACTATAGACGTGTATGGAATGCTGTTGGCGAGGAGTCACCTCCGGTAGCAATGACAGAGAAAACCTTTGAACTTGATGGTGATAGCAGTCAAACGGATCAATTTGTGATGTTATATGAACGACAAATAGATCACGACGCCTTCGAAACCTTATTGGTTTGTGCAGAAGAAAAAATTGTTGATAATAATCATGATCGCTGCCTGGTCATTAGCACTGGCTTCGATATTTTGCCCGCCGATATTAAAATAAACGGTTAGCAAATCTACATTTACACAGAAAAGGAAAAATCGATGGATATATTATTGGAATCAATAGCCGGATTGGGTAATTTTGCAATCTATTTTGTGGTCTCAATAGTGCTTTTATTTTTATTCAAAATCGTTTACGCATGGGTCACTCCCCATGATGAATGGAAATTGGTGAAAGAAGAAAAAAACACAGCTGCTGCAATTGGGTTTGGTGGTGCTATCGTCGGTTTTAGTATTGCGTTATCCGGTGCTGTAACTAATTCAACGTCTCAATATGACTTTGCTATTTGGGGCTTCATTGCACTTATCGCGCAGGTGTTAGCGTTTTTACTATTGCGCTTCACTTTTATGCCTGCCATCGCTGAAAGGATTGATAATCAAGAAGTGTCAGCTGGCGTCATGTTAGCGTCTATGTCCATCGGCGTTGGTTTACTCAATGCGGCTTGCATGACCTACTAGGAGGCATAAGCATGACACGTAAACGCAGTGAACAAATCAATCTAAGCAGAATGCGTAAGCATTTTTCCCCTAAGCCTTTGGCAATTGGTGTTGCCTCTGTATTTTTGGCGGCTTGTACAGGTAATCGTCAAGAAGCAACTATCTACACCACGCCCGAAGATTGTGCCAAAGAGAATCCAGAACAGGCACAAGTGTGTGAAACCGCTTATCAAGAAGCTTTGGCAGAAGCGGAACGAACAGGACCTAAATATAATACGGAACGGGATTGTGAAAGTGAGTTTGGGCCAAACCAATGCCGTCAGGTAGAGCGCAGTTCGGGCTCCTTTTTTATGCCTTTTATGGCCGGCTACATGTTAAGTAACCTGTTGTCGCCTAATCGTTACCAGTATCAACCCATGTTTACCTCTTATTCTCCCTACTCTCCCTATCGTTACCGGTGGATTGGCGCCGGTGGATACGATTATGGTTCATTGGGTAAGCGCAACCACAAAGTCAGTCCAGATGCATTCAAACCTAAACCCGCGGTCACTCGAACAATAAAACGAGGTGGATTTGGCAGCTCTGTTCGCGCTAAATCAAGTTGGGGAAGTAGAAGTGGCTCTAAAGGTGGTTGGGGTGGTTAACCCCCTTCCACTGGCAACATTAATCCATGCAGCCCATTGATCAACAACAGCATTAATCCACAGCAATAGAGTCCCGATGTTCAGAATACCAAGTGATCCCCGTAAAAACTGGCAACAAAAAGCAAAGGACTTTGGCTTTTCATTCCATAGTATGTACGGCGAGCCATATTGGGATGAATCTGCATATTATCAGTTCAATTTACAGCAAATTGAAAATGACTTAGAAGATCCTAGCGTCGAAATTCACCAAATGTGTTTACAAGTTGTAGACAAAGTAGTGAATAACGACGCTTTACTGTCTGCTTTTAAAATTCCAGAAGACTTCTGGCAAGGGGTGAAAGATTCCTGGCGCAAGCAAGATCCGTCGTTATATTCTCGACTCGATTTTGCCTATGATGGTAGTGGTCCGGCTAAGTTGTATGAAAATAATGCTGATACACCGACTAGTTTATATGAATCGGGATTCTGGCAATGGTTGTGGTTGCAAGATTTAGTGGATGGCAATCAACTTTCTCGTCAGGCAGATCAATTTAACTCATTACAAGAAAAGTTAATTGCACGGATAGATGAAATCGCTAAACATTATCAAACCGAACATATTCATTTTGCCTGTTGTCAGGACACCATTGAAGATCGTGGCACCGTTCAGTATTTGCAAGACTGCGCCGCAGAATCAGGCCTACATGCTCCTTTTGTTTTCATTGAAGATATTGGTTTAGGAGAGTCCGGTCGTTTTACCGATTTAAAAAATAACCAAATCGATACTTTGTTTAAACTCTATCCTTGGGAGTTTATGCAGCGTGAGGAGTTTGGGGATTTTGTGGAAAGCTCACAAACCAATTGGATTGAACCCCTGTGGAAAAGTATTTTGTCTAACAAAGCACTGATGCCCATGTTGTGGAAGATGTTTAAAGGCCACCCTAACCTGTTACCTGCTTATTTCGAAGATGAACTGCATTTATGTGACCACCAGCGCATTGTTAAAAAGCCGATATTTTCCCGAGAAGGGGCAAACGTTAGTATTTTAGAAAAAGGGCAAGAGATTATACATGCCGATGGTCCTTATGGTGAGGAAGGCTTTATTTATCAAGCATTCCATCCGCTTCCTAAATTTGACAATAACTACACATTAATTGGTTCTTGGTTAGTTAACGACAAAGCCGCCGGAATTTCAGTACGAGAAGATACCTCTTTGATTACACAAGATATGTCCCGATATCTACCACATATTATTTTAGGGTAACGTGATGGGCGCAAAAACAACGGTTCTAGCATCTCAATTGAAATTCGTTTTGTATTTGATGTTATTTTTTACGCTTATAGAAGGCATCAATATTGTTTTTGGCCGCAGCTTAAATGTCTTTGGAATATACCCACGTGAACTCATTGGTTTGCGCGGCATAATCTTTAGTCCCTTTTTACATGGAAATTTAGCCCATTTCGCATCAAATATTGTCACTTTAGGAATATTTAGCCTACTGGTAATGCAGTACGGCAAAAAAACCTACATGGCTGTCAGTATCTATTTAATCTTTAGTATTGGTTTACTGGTATGGCTGTTTGCACGCCCAGCTATGCATATTGGTGCCAGTGGTATTATTTACGGCTACTTTGGTTTTTTAGTGCTAGGTGGCCTAATATCTGGGCGCATAAAGCTCATTATTATTTCCCTCATCGTCGGCTTTTTTTATGGCGGTTTGATTTTCGGTGTATTCCCCACAAACAGTTTCGTTTCTTGGGAGTCCCACCTCTTTGGTTTTATTGCAGGTTTATGCGCAGCAAAAATTTGGGCGAAAAAGCGCTAAAAACCTGCTTTACTTACAAAGAGCAACACGTCTAAGTCTGATTAAAATCGTAGTGGATTGATTGGGAGTTAGATATACTGACAACAGTTAAAATATAGTTTAAAGATTTTATGAATAAGCCAGCAGCAAACGAATCGACTCAAAACCCCAAGAAGAACCCACCACAAAACAATGGGTTTATGGGTAACCTTGCATTCAATATTGTAATTCCCGTATTAATTTTATCCTACCTTAGCGGCGAAGAATATTTAGGCCCAGCGGTAAGTGTAGTCTGCGCCTTAGCATTCCCCATAGGTTACGGCATCTGGGATTTAAAAAAGTCAGGCAAGGTAAATGGTTTCTCTATATTAGGCATAATTAGTGTCATACTCACTGGCGGTATCACCTTGTTGAAACTACCCGCCGAATATATTGCCATTAAAGAAGCTGCCATCCCCGGAATTTTAGGGATTGCGGTGTTGATATCTCAATACACCAATCGCTCTTTAGTGAAAATTCTTATTCTCAATGAAAATGTGATCAATTGGCCAGCATTAGACGAGGCTTTAGAGAAAAAACAAAATACAGCCTTGTTTAAGCGCAAAATAACCATCAGCTCGTATATCGTTGCCGCGTCGTTTTTTGTTTCTTCGTTCTTAAATTATATATTGGCGAAAATTATCTTAGTTAGCGAACCTGGCACAACCGCCTACACTGAAGAGTTAGGGCGGATGACAGCACTAAGTTACCCAGTAATCATGGTACCAAGTTTAATTATGCTGTTTTCTGCGCTGGCTTATTTAATCATTCAAATGAAAAAACTAACTGGTGAAGATTACCTATCCTTTATTCACGAAGAAGGGTAAAGCTGAACAAATAAAACAACTGGCGGTGCAATGATTAAAATTGAAGCCTTATCTAAGTCATATCAAGATGGCAAACAATTTACTCAGGTTTTAGATAATCTAAATTTAAACATTGCCCCCAAACAACAAATTGCCATTACTGGCGAATCGGGTTCTGGAAAGTCAACCTTACTGCATTTGTTGGCCTGTCTGGATAAACCAGACTCAGGCTCAATAATCATCAATGGGCAGAATATCTGTTCATTCTCCCCTCGTTTAAGTGATGCCTACCGGCAAAAAACCGTGGGTATTGTGTTTCAAAAATTCAATCTAATAGAGTGTTTGTCCGTTTGGGAAAACATATGTTTTCCCGCCCGTTTAAATCAAAATCTAGACGAGCCATATCTGCTTAACTTGTTACAACAATTAGGTATAGCAGAGCAACGGCATAAAATGCCAGTGGATTTATCTGGCGGAGAGCAACAGCGAGTTGCTATCGCAAGAGCCTTATCCCACAAACCCGAGTTAGTTTTAGCGGATGAACCCACGGGTAATCTTGACGACAAAAATAGCGACAAGGTCGCCAACTTACTTTTTTCTTTATGTAGTTTACATAACGCGATGCTGGTTATGGTCACCCATAGTCAACAGTTAGCGAAACAAGCCCATTGCCATTATCACTTGAGTGATAAAAAGTTAACGCTACAAGCAAATGACTAAGTCAATTCTTTCGGTATTATGGGTAATAGTAAAAAGTTACAATTTGCAAAAGTATCGTTTTTTTTTAGTGCTAATGGCGATGATAATTGGCTGCGCAGGCTTCTCATCTGTGCTGGTTATCAATGAAACCGCTATGCGAAGTTATAACCAACCCAATTTTCCCTTAGTAGAAGACGTACGCTACGCTATCTACCCTAAAGAAGGTGCATCGATCACTCAGGCAGACTATGCCGATTTACGCAAAAGTGGAAATCGAAATATTATAGCCGTATCAACTTTGGAAATAGAGAGCAAAAACAACAAGCTTGACTTTGTGGGGGTCGATTATTATGCCTTAATGAGTCTAGATCTAAGCCAACAAGGTGCGGATAGTACTGAAAAAGAAGTCGTTTTATTTACCTCAAGTCTCAATTCATCAGAGGTAGACGCAACAGAAAATAAATTCATTGTTGATCCTGCCTATGCAAAAGTATTACGCACACAAAAGCTGCTTACGAGTGATAATTTTTTACAGCTCAATTCGCAATTCCCAATAGGCCCTGTATCCATAGCCAAAGCAACTGGCCTTGGTCAGCAAATTGTTTGCGACATTGAAACTTTGTTTAATCAATTCACTACTCAGGAGATTTCTTACCTAGTGGTGGTTGGTAAATATAATGATAAGAACCCTGTCACTGTGCAATTGCCGGCACACCTCAGGTTAGTCAAGTTAACCTCAACAGAAGATACCGAACAATTAACCGCAAGTTTTCATCTTAACCTGTTTGCCATGGGTCTACTGATGTTCGTTGTGTGCATGTTTGTGGTGTTAAACGCTTTAAATTTATTGATAATTAAACGCTTGCCGACGTTTAAAATTTTAAGACAACTAGGTATTCCAATTGTCGCGATTTTCAGCGCTAGCATAATAGAAATGCTGTTCTTAGCCATAGTTTGTAGTGCAATGGGTGTCACCTTGGGTATTGAAGCAGCCAAATTGCTGTCCCCTGCCGTTAATCAAACCCTTGAGAGTCTATATAATGTGTCTTTAGGGTTTGAATCATTTTCATGGCCTAGTTTATATAGCCGAGTGCTACTGGCTAGTATTCTGGGATTAAGCCTAGCTGCCGTGATCCCATTGCGCTCCATAGACCGCCACTTAGCCTCAATTAAACTTACACCTCAGGTGGTTAGTAATGAGAACAGATGGTTAGCAGTATCTGCAATATTGCTGTTAGTGAGTTTAATTTTGTATTTTTGCTACACAAATATCCTTAGCTCTTTTGTGATCATCGGGTTGCTGATAACCAGTGGTTGTTTCATGGTGTTGTTTATATTGCCCAAGTTACTTGTATTAACACGACCCTTTATTCCATCAAACGCGCCTAGTTTAAGCTGGAGTTTTGCGGATGCTAAACGAGTATCAAACAAAAGCAGTATCGCTCTTTGTGCATTTTTCATTGCTGTAACGGCAAATGTCGGCATGAATTTAATGGTCAATAGCTTTCGAGTTGCCACTGATACATGGATAACCCAGCGACTTGACGCCGATGCTTATATTTATACTCAGGATGCAGATAAAGTAAGTACGCTTATCAAACTAAATTTCCCGGAGATTTCAATTTTTGTCAGGCAGGCAGAAAAGGTCAGCTATCAGGGCAACGACCTGCAAATCCGCTCCTACCCAAGTCAATTAAAACACCGCCAGGCACTATTATTGGAAGATACTCTGGATACTTCTTGGGATAAGTTTTCAAATGGATATGGGATTTTTGTCAATCAGCAGTTTGCCCTTTCCAAGCAGCTAAAATTAGGCCAAAAACTAGAAATTAGTCGCCAAGATAATACCCAGTTGGCAGTACAAGTGGTTGGTATTTATTATGATTATGGTAACCCGAACGCACAAGCTCTAGTCAGTGAGTGGTTAATTAAAAATCCACTAGGCGGCAGACAGGTTATGGCTTTATATAACCAAGGGGCTCACCCACTTGAGTGGACTGAACTCAAGAAGCAGTTAGGGTTAAACATGCCTGATGCACAAATGATGGAAACCCAAACATTACTGAAAGCCTCTATGCAAACCTTTGATAATACTTTTGTGGTAACCCAAAGTCTTAATATTATTACCTTATTGGTCGCTGCATTCTCGTTAGCTTCCTCCCTGATTGTGATCGACTTCGATAATAAACCTCAACGGGCTTTGCTTCGTGCTATGGGTGTACCGGCAAGTAAAGTACTGTTATTAACCTTGTTCCAATACACCCTATTGTGCTTATTTATCTGTGCTATTGCTATTCCATTTGGCATATTATTAAGCTGGCT
Organism: Aliiglaciecola sp.; assembly: GCF_039982535.1. Taxonomy (NCBI): domain Bacteria; kingdom Pseudomonadati; phylum Pseudomonadota; class Gammaproteobacteria; order Alteromonadales; family Alteromonadaceae; genus Aliiglaciecola; species Aliiglaciecola sp. The sequence continues at coordinate 14,861 of NZ_JBDWYG010000041.1, read as the reverse complement.
TTTGATCAATTTGATTAATGTGCAGGCTTTCTATTGGTCCTATCCGCTGGTTATTGAATTGGAAACCATTGTTCAGCTAGTTTTTTCAAGCTTAACTGTCGTGCTATTGGCTGTATTATTGCCAGCAGCTAGGGCAATATTAATACCGCCTATTGAGGATATAAAATGGCTCAATGGTTAAAGTTTAGAAAAACACCTTGGCTATTAACAAGCCTATTGTCGGCCAGTATAGTGTTGTCTGCCTGTTCAGAGTCTGATACTTCCTCCTCTAGCATGTACGGGGGTATGCTTGATCAGGAAAACTTTACCAGTGCAAAAGCCAATACCGAAATAGCCATTGAATTTCCACGAGATCATCTCAGTCACCCTGAATTTGCTATTGAATGGTGGTATTTAACCGCTAACTTGTTTGATAGTCAGGGCAATCAATATCCTATGCAATGGACATTATTCCGCTTTTCAGGGGGAGTTAGCGACTCCAATTGGAGTAACGGCCAACTATATATGAGCCACGGTAAACTGAGTTCTGATAAACAAAGTTGGTTTGAAGAAATTTTTGCCAGAGGTGGAGTTGGCAACGCTGATGTTTCACTCAATGAGGAATCTAACAATTTTGAGGCATATTTAGATGATTGGCATTGGCGTTCATCATCTGCGGATTTGTTGCCAGCCTCTTTGAATTTTAACCTCAATGGGCAGGTTAATATAATGCTGAACATGCAAGCCAAAGGCCCGTATATTTTAAATGGTCAAAATGGCTACAGTGTTAAATTGGCGAATGAACAGCATGCTTCTATGTATTACAGTCAGCCCTTTATTGCTATTGATGGGTCCATAGAATTGCTAGATAAAACCATTAAAGTTTCAGGAGAAGGTTGGTTTGATCATGAATGGAGTGCGGGACTTTCCGACCAAAAAACGCAAGGCTGGGACTGGTTTTCTTTACATCTAAATGATGGCCAAAAACTGATGCTGTACCAGGTTCGACATAGTGAATTGGGCAATGTGTGGTTTGGCAGCTTGATAAGCCCTGGTGGCGATAAAATTCATTTAACAGCAACAGATATCAAAGGGACCATTGATAGTTATGCAACGGTTAACGGTATACAAGTGCCACTTAATTGGTCTCTATCGTTACCTCAATATCAAATCCATATTCGCGTTTCAGCGTTTAAACAAGATCAATATAATCACGGAATGTTTCCGTATTATGAGGGTGCGGTAGTGGTTGAGGGCAGCCATCAAGGTATCGGCTTTATGGAACTAACGGGATATTAGCAGTCAAACTCGTTCCCTAACTTGACTGCTAATATAGATAGCTTAAAGCTATTTAGATTGCATTAACTCAAAAATAATTTTTGGAATATTAGTGTTGTCCATATGACCACGGAAATGCTCTTTTCCAGCTCCCATAGCAAAAATTTGAACATCTACGGCTGTGTGGCCTGAGCTAGTCCAACCTGTATTTGAACGGATATCCATCAACTTCTTAAGCTGTACATATAGCGCTTTACTGTTAGTCATATCAACTTTCTGTAAAAGTGACTTTTCAGTTTCGTTTAGCTTGAAGCCCAACCCCGCCTCAGCTAAATCCATTGGTGTTTTGCTGTTTACCATTGATTTTGCCAAAGTGCTTAGAGATTGTGTTACTGCTTTTAACGGTTCAGGATCCCATTGGTAGTTGCCATTTGCAGCAATAGTAAAACCACCTGTACTATGATCTGCTGTCACGACCACTAAGGTATCGGGATTTTTTTGTACATATTGCTCTAACCATTCCAATGTTAACGCTAGGTCATGCATTTCAGCCATAGCTGAGGCAATATCATTGGAGTGTCCAGCCCAATCAACTTGACTGCCTTCTACCAATAAAAAGTAACCTTTGTCATTGGTTAGTTGTTTAACTGCTGTTTTAACTAATGCTGGTAAGCGCTGCTTGTCAGGCATATCCAGAGCCCAAGGCATGCCCTCATCGCCAAATAGACCGATTACAGGTCCAGGCTTAAGACTGTCTAGCTGCGTTAAGTCATCAATATATTGATAACCCGCTGTTTTAAATTCATCAACAATATTGCGGTCATCACGAATAAAATACTTCCAACCGCCACCTAACATTACATCAAGAGCAAACTGCCCATTCAGTTTGTCATCAAAATAACTATTTGCAATTGCATCATAGTTACGACGACTTTCATTATGAGCAGAAAAGGCTGCAGGAGTTGCATGATTGATTTGCGACGTCACCGCAACGCCAGTTTTCAAGCCATTAAGACGCGCTTGTTCTAAAACGGTTTTTACCGATTGTTTATTCTCATCTACCGCGATAGCACCATTGTATGATTTCACACCTGCAGATAAGGCGGTCGCACCGGCAGCAGAATCTGTTACATAACCACTGACTCTAGCAGGATAAGTACTAGCCATTCCCACAAGATGACGATCAAACACTGTTGGCTCAATCATCGGTGATGTTTTTTTATCTGCAAAATAGCGATAGGCAGTGGTGTACGCAGGTCCCATACCATCGCCGACTACCATTATAATGTTTTTAGGTTTTTCTTGACTTGCTTGTGCTGCGGAAACAAACAGCAATAAGGTAACAGCCGATAGCCACTTCATTTTATCTCCAAACTTAACAATAATTTTGCTGGAAATAATACGTGAAATTTAAGTCTTATAAACAGATTTTTACTAGATTGCGCAAAGTAATGTCTGAATGACTCGCCTACACAGTGAAATATTGCTTAACATCTGTATCGCCGTTCATCAATACGCTGATTTCAATTCAGGTACCACAGCTAAACACCTCCTATCCATCACTAACTCATGCTCTACTCACAATATCCACAACTTCGTTGGGTAAATACAGTAACTGTGTCGACTAAAAATTGAAAAATAACAAAAAAATGGGAAATAAATCATCCTGACTAGTCTTATTTCGATTTAAACGCTGTAATTATCGCGCAGTCAATAATTAACTAAACAAACTTTAGTCTCTGATTTTTAAGGAAATACAAACAAACATTCACCATATCTATTTCGAAAATCATTAATATACGTTTTTTTTATTATGCTTGTAGGGCTAGGATAATTGCATCGACACAAAATAATAATCAGGTGAATCGATACCGGTCGTCTAGATGTGTTCACAATAATTATGCACTAGACCTCAGTTCCCTACACATGTAATAGAAAAAAGGAAAATATGATGTCTCAATATCAAAATGACCTAAACGCTGTAAGCCAGCTATGCCAAAAGAATGGTTCTGGATGGAATGCGATTAACCCTGAATATGCGGCAAGAATGAAAGCACAAAATCGTTTCCAAACTGGACTTGATATAGCTAAATATACCGCAGCCATCATGCGTAAAGATATGGAAGAGTATGATGCAGATTCTAGTCAATATACTCAATCTTTAGGTTGCTGGCATGGTTTTATTGGACAACAAAAAATGTTGGCTGTTAAAAAACATCAAGGTACAACAAATAAGAAGTATCTATATCTATCAGGTTGGATGGTTGCAGCACTTCGCTCTGAGTTTGGTCCTCTTCCTGATCAATCTATGCATGAAAAAACAACAGTCTCTTCATTAATTGAGGAACTTTATACTTTCCTACGTCAAGCTGATGCTAAAGAGCTAGGTGAATTATTTCATGAACTAGACGCAGCACGAGCTGCAGGTAAGAGCACTTCAGAAATTCAAGCCAAAATTGATAATTATGAAACCCACGTAGTGCCTATTATTGCGGATATTGATGCAGGCTTTGGTAATGAAGAAGCAACTTATTTGTTAGCTAAGCAAATGATTGAAGCAGGCGCGTGCTGTATTCAGATTGAAAACCAAGTATCTGATGCTAAACAATGTGGTCACCAAGACGGTAAAGTAACTGTACCTCATGAAGACTTCCTAGCAAAAATAAACGCAGTTCGTTACGCATTCCTTGAATTAGGTGTTGACGATGGTGTTATTGTTGCTAGAACTGATTCATTAGGTGCTGGCTTGACACAAAAAATACCAGTATCGACCTCAGAAGGCGATTTGGCGTCTAAGTACAATGCATTTTTAGATACCACTGACGTTAACTCTGTTGATGATTTACAAGATGGTGACCTAGCCCTTCGTCAAGACGGTAAACTGGTTAAGCCTGTTCGTCTACCTAATGGTTTGTTCAAATTTAAAGATAATACTGGTGTTGACCGTGTAGTACTTGATTGTATTACTTCACTACAAAACGGTGCCGACCTGTTATGGATTGAAACTGAAAAACCTCACGTTGGTCAAATCGGCGCAATGGTTGACGAAATCCGTAAAGTAGTTCCGAATGCGAAGTTGGTTTACAACAACTCACCTTCATTTAACTGGACTCTTAACTTCCGTCAACAAGTGTTTGATGCTTGGGTTGAAGAAGGTAAAGATGTTAGCGAATACAACCGCGATGAGCTTATGCAGGTGAAATACGATGACAGCGAATTGGCTCAAGTAGCTGATGAAAAAGTACGTACTTTCCAAGCAGATGCTGCCCGTGAAGCAGGTATTTTCCATCACTTAATCACCTTGCCTACTTACCACACTGCTGCGTTGTCTACTGATAACCTTGCCAAAGGTTACTTCGGTGATGAAGGTATGCTGGCTTATGTGAAAGGTGTTCAACGTCAAGAACTGCGTCAAGGTTTAGCCTGTGTTAAACACCAAGCGATGGCTGGTTCAAATATGGGTGATGATCACAAAGAATATTTCAGTGGTGACCAGGCGCTTAAAGCGGCCGGTGAAGATAACACCATGAATCAATTTGATGTCGCCTAATTAAGCTAACTTATAGCTCAGTAAGAAAAGCAAGACTAATGTCTTGCTTTTTTTTTGTGGTAACCCTTATAACCATTGGTATAATCAATGAGAACTCAGTTTAGAAGTGAAGTTAATTTGAATATTGCTAAAGTTGATCTAAATTTATTGGTATATCTGGATGTGTTATTACGAGAAGGAAGCGTAACCAAAGCCGCGAATCAACTCAGTATCACTCAACCCGCAATGAGCAATGGTCTTAAACGTCTCCGTGACTTGTTTAATGATCCACTTTTAGTGCGCACCAGTGAAGGTATGACACCAACAAAACGAGCCTTAGAGCTACAACCTATTGTTCGTGATGTGTTAGCCAAACTGGAAACCACTATTCAACCAGAAACCGAATTTATTCCTAGTACTAGCCAACGAACGTTTCGAATCATGGCCAGTGACTACGCTGAATCAACCCTGTTAATTGAAGTTATTCGTCAACTAGGGAAGATAGCGCCGAATATCACATTAGATGTAATTACGCCCAGTGACGTGACTTTCCATGATGTTGAACACGGTAAAGTTGACATGGCCATTAACCGATTTGATGAATTGCCTCTTTCGTTCCATCAAAAAGTCATTTGGTATGATGCGTTTTCCTGTGTATTAAAAAGTAATAATCCAATGGTTTCCCATTTTGATTTGAGTAGTTATTTGTCTGCACAACACATTTGGGTGAGCAAAACCGGGTTTGGTGTCGGCGTTGGGGTAGATCCTAACGAAGTTCAAAAACTTGGCTGGGTTGATGCAGAATTAACTAAACTAGGTAAAAAGCGCGATATTCGTGTGTTCACGCGTCACTATCATGTGGCATTACAATTAGCGAAAGCACAAAACCTAATTGCTACCCTACCCAGCAAGGCAGCTAACTTATACCGCAACGATCCTGACGTAGTTATTTTGGAACCGCCTTTTGATATTCCCCCCATTGGCTTAAAAATGGCCTGGAGCGCATTGTTGCACCACGATGCTGGGCATATTTGGTTCCGTCGTCTTATTAGTGAAGTCGCCAATCAACTTAGTTAGTTGGCGCTTTCGCACCCTACATTCACCGCATTTATCACAAAGATAAAAGCCATAAATTAAACATATTCATTAGAAGTCGGTAGTATTAATCCATTGGACAGCTTTGGAGTATTACTATGCAAAACTATATATCGCGCGGAAAATTGCAAATAGCAGAAGAGTTAGATTGTTTCATTAAGGAAGAAGCAATCGAGCAAACGCAAGTAGAATTAGGCGCTTTTTGGGACGGATTTGAACAGCTGTTAACTGAGTTTATGCCAAAAAATCAAAAGCTTTTACAGAAGCGTGATGATTTACAGGCAAAAATAGACAATTATTGTCAGCAAAATCCCCAGTATAAATTAACCGACTACAAAGCTTTCTTAGAAGAAATTGGTTATCTTTTACCGCAACCTAAACCATTTCAAATTACTACCGAAAACGTTGATCCTGAAATCGCAACTATGGCGGGTCCACAATTAGTAGTGCCAATCAATAATGCGCGTTATGCCATTAATGCGGCAAATGCGAGATGGGGCAGCCTTTACGATGCCCTTTATGGAACCGATGTAATTAGTGAAGAAGGTGGAGCCCATAAAAGTGGCCCTTACAATAGTGTTAGAGGTCAAAAAGTTATAGAGCATGGCCGTCAATGGTTAGATGTTGCAGCCCCCCTTGAAACTGGCAGCCACCAAGATGTAACCGCTTATTCAATTGAAACGTCAAGCTTGACTTGTACATTGAGTAATGGCGACCAAACCAGTCTACGTGACCCTAAACAGTATGTGGGTTTTGTTGGTGAAATCAGCGATCCAACATCTATTTTCTTAACCCATAATGGGCTACATATTGAGTTACAATTCGACCGATCTCACCCAGTAGGCGCAGCAGACCCAAGTGGATTAAAAGATATCGTCCTTGAAGCGGCTTTAACCACTATCATGGATTGTGAAGACTCTGTTGCCGCGGTTGATGCAGAAGATAAAACCTTAGTTTATCGAAATTGGTTAGGCTTGATGAAAGGCACACTTTCCACTTCTGTGCAAAAAGGCCAAAAGACCATTGAGAGAACACTCAGTAACGATAAGGTTTTTACAAATCTAGATGGTCAAACGACTAGCTTGAAAGGTCGCAGTTTGATGTTTATTCGAAATGTTGGCTTACTAATGTCAAACGATGCCATTTTGTTTGATGGTGAGGCAATACCTGAAGGCATTATGGACTGCATGATCACCTCTTTGATAGGTAAACATGACTTATTAGGTCATAGTCCATTTTCGAACAGTGATAAAGGCAGTATCTATATAGTGAAACCTAAGATGCATGGCCCTGAAGAAGTTGCGTTTTCAAATGCTTTATTCGCAAAAGTCGAAAAAATACTGGGCTTACCGGAAAACACTATCAAAATGGGTATTATGGATGAAGAAAGACGCACCTCTGTTAATCTCAGCGCCTGTATAGAAGCCGCGAAAACTCGGGTAGTGTTCATTAATACTGGATTTTTAGACCGTACCGGTGACGAAATCCATACTTCTATGCAGCTAGGTCCATTTGGTCTAAAAGGTCAGTTAAAAACACTACCTTGGATCACCGCATACGAAAAAGATAATGTTGGCCATGGTTTAGCCGCAGGATTATCTGGCAAAGCACAGATTGGTAAAGGAATGTGGCCAATACCGGATCATATGGCTGAAATGATGAAAGCGAAAATACAACATCCTAAAGCTGGCGCGAATACAGCTTGGGTGCCCTCGCCTACGGCTGCCACTTTACATGCATTGCATTATCATCAAGTTGACGTATTTGCGATTCAATCATCACTTAAACAACAGCATACTAACGGTTTAGACGATATCCTGACCGTTCCTGTCATGGAAGCTGGCACAGTGCTTGATGATGAAGCCAAAACCCGCGAACTAGACAATAATGTTCAAGGCATTTTAGGTTACGTTGTTCGCTGGGTAAACCAAGGTATTGGCTGTTCAAAAGTTCCAGATATCAATAATGTGGGACTCATGGAAGACAGAGCCACCCTCAGAATTTCCAGTCAACATATTGCCAATTGGTTATTACATGGCATTGTGGATGAATCTCAGGTAAATGCGTCTTTAAGCAGAATGGCGAAACTGGTAGATGAACAAAATGCTGGGGACCCTGAGTATATCAACATGTGTCCCGATCTTGATAAATCTATCGCCTTTGAAGCAGCTAAAGCATTGATTTTTGAAGGAGTAGCTCAGCCGAGTGGGTATACCGAACCTCTACTACATGAAATGCGTCGTAGAATGAAACAGCAGTTAGCCTCATAAGGCTGACTGAACCACAAATAAAAACGCAAGGTGACTTATATTAAGTACCTTGCGTTTTTTATTGGGAATTAGAAAGTGATTAACTTACATTGAAGTAGTCTTTATACCAACCCACAAAGTTTTTAATTCCCGTTTGAATTGTTGTCTGTGGACGATAATCAACATCTTTTACTAAAGCTTCAACATCCGCGTAAGTATCAGGAACATCGCCCATTTGCAGAGGTAAAAGCTCTTTCTCTGCAGTTTTTCCAAGGTTATCTTCCAAAGTCTCAATATATTCCATTAACTGGACAGGTGATTGGTTACCGATATTGTAAACCCGCCAAGGTGCTTTACTTGTTCCAGGATCTGGATTCTTACCAGACCAATCTGGATTAGACTCAGCAGTGTGATCTAGAGTACGGATAATACCTTCGACAATGTCGTCAATGTAGGTGAAGTCACGTTTATGATTACCGTAATTAAATACCTTAATGGGTTTATCTTCTAAAATCGCTTTAGTGAATAAGAACAGCGCCATATCTGGACGTCCCCATGGACCATACACAGTAAAGAAGCGTAATCCCGTTGTCGGTAAGTTAAATAAGTGACTATAGGTATGAGCCATTAGTTCATTGGCTTTTTTACTTGCTGCATATAAAGATACAGGATGGTCGACGTTATCGTGCACAGAAAAAGGCATGGATTCATTAGCGCCATAAACTGAGCTAGAGGATGCATACACTAAATGTTTAACTTTATTGTGTCTGCAACCTTCCAATATATTCATAAAGCCAACAATATTGGCATCAATGTAAGCATGAGGGTTTTCAAGTGAATAACGCACTCCGGCTTGAGCCGCCAAGTGCACTACCTTGTCAAATTTATGTTCCTCAAACAATTCAGCCATTGGCTCTTTGTCTTCCACAGACATTTTAACAAAGGTAAAGTTATAGCTATTTTTATGTTGCTCTACTCGTTTCAATCTATCTAATTTGAGGTTCACGTCATAATAATCATTGAGGTTATCTAATCCTACAACCTCATCACCTCGTTCAAGCAAATATAAACTTACGTGAGATCCAATAAAACCGGCAGCCCCAGTTACTAAAATTTTCATTTACTTTTCCTAAAGTCTTAAATCAACTATTTCTTTATCAATAATATATTTCAAGTCAAACACAACACAATTATCTTTGCCTAAACCACGTAGTTCTTGGCTAGACATTTGTTTAAACTCTTGGTGAGCAACAGCTGCGATGATAGCGTCGTATTTGCCAACTTCCGGTTGGTTAACTAATTTTAATCCATACTCAGCATCCACTTCCTCGGATTCTGCCCACGGATCGTATATATCAACATTTACATGGTAATTATCAAGTTCAGTGGCAATATCCACCACCTTGGTATTACGAATGTCTGGACAATTCTCTTTAAAGGTAATTCCCATTAAGAGTACATTGGCACCGTTAACCATAATTTTTTTGTTTAGCATTTTTTTGACTAATCGGCTTACCACGTACTCACCCATTTGGTCATTGATGCGGCGTCCAGCCAAAATCACTTCAGGGTGATAACCAATTTCTTCGGCTTTATGGGTTAAATAGTATGGGTCAACACCGATACAGTGGCCTCCCACTAACCCTGGGCGAAATGGTAAAAAGTTCCATTTACTGCCCGCTGCCAGTAACACCTCTTCAGTATCTATCCCAAGTCGTTCAAATATCATCGCTAATTCATTGATTAATGCAATATTCAAATCTCTTTGGGTATTTTCAATTACTTTGGCCGCTTCGGCGACCTTTATGGAAGAAGCTCTATGAGTACCCGCTTCAATAATACTTAAATACAATTCATCGACTAAATCACCAATTTCAGGTGTAGAGCCACTGGTTACTTTGATAATGCTTTCCAAGCGATGGGTTTTATCCCCAGGGTTAATTCGCTCAGGACTATAACCAGCATAAAAGTCCTGGTTGAATTTCAAACCAGAATACTTTTCGATAAGGGGAATACAGACTTCTTCAGTAGCACCTGGATATACTGTTGATTCGTAGATAATAGTCGCACCGGCTTTGACTACTTTACCAATCATTTCACTGGCTTTTCTTAACGGAGTTAGGTCAGGCTGTCGATTTTTGTCTATTGGTGTTGGAACGGTAACAATAATAAAATCGCACTTGGACAGATCTTCGGGTGCAGATGAAAACGTTAATGAGGTAACACTTTGCAACTCTTCAGGAGAAACCTCTAAGGTGTGGTCTTCACCTCGATTAAGCTCTTCAATCCGCTGTTGATTGATATCAAAGCCAAGGGTAGAGAATTTTTTCCCAAACGATACAGCTAATGGTAAACCAACGTAACCTAACCCAATGATGCCTATGCGCTTTTCATAGATATTATCCGTCAAACCTAACCTCTCTTTTAAGCCCAGAAAATGATTATTGCTAACCTCATAGTTTGCACCTAAATTAACAGAATTAGTAGTGCTAATTGAAATACCTAGGTATCAATTTTACCTAAGTATGCAATCAAAATATCCACGGATTTTTTTAACTATGTAATTGAAAGTATGTGATTAAGTTTAATTTTAGTGTTCGATAAAAAGATCAAAAGTAAAACCAGCAGAAACCTAAAACATTGAAATTACCAATTGGGATTTTCAGGTAATTTCGGATCAAAATGATGTTTTCCCATAATTTGATCTCGAATCGCAAAAAACGACTTAAATGCAAAATGTTTTATCAATACGTTAAATGGCATCTTTATCCAGTGACCACGAAGATAGACTAACATTTTAGCGCGTTTAATTTTAGCCGTTAGCATAAGATCATGTTCTGGACAAATGGCGGGGAGGATACCCTCACGTAATATCCAGAGTTCGCCTTTACTAAACTTGTAATTTTCCAAATAAGTATTAGCCACATCAGGTAAAGGTTTATCAGAATATAACTGTAAGGCTTTTAAACAACTCACAAACTCAAAGTCAAAATCCGTTTTATTACTGAGCTCTATAAGAGACCGCCAGAATTCGTCACTAGCAAACTCTTCGATTAACAACATGATATCAAACAGATCTCTCATCCAACTGCTGCTGTCTTCGTTGGCAAACATATGAATGATACTGTGCATCACAGTAGTAGCCGGATCTAACACGAAACAGCCTGATGGTGTTTTCTGTCGTGATGAAATGAACTGATTAATATTGGTAGCGCGACCACTAATAGGAGGGTAAAGATTATGATGCATATCAACCACAGTAGCACGGTTAACATGGATTAACGGGGGTACTTCATGTGCCCATTCACGATAGTATTTTTCGTCGTAATCACTCAACTCTTCTGATTGCCAACGGTTCTTTTTTAGATGTGCTTCAGCAATATTTAAGTCTTTTTTATTAACCAAAACATCAATATCAGAACAAACTCTTCCGTAGCTATTTAGACTCTTACGCAAAGTATAAGCTGCACCTTTCAAAAATACCGCGGTAATACCTACTTGCTCTAACAACAGTCTAAACTCAACGGCCTCAAAACAGATTTGTTGTGCTTGTCGCTTAGCATACACTTGAGCTGAATATAGATGGCGCTTTGTAAAGTCAGGGTAATCTTGATAGCAACCATCACGCTTAGCCACATGATATAGGCTTGCCAGTAATTTAGTCTCACGTAATATGAAAATAACCGATTGCCACTCTTTCGTAGAAAGTGTTAGCCCTAATTTAGGTGCTAATAACAATTCATATAAGGTTTTGGTAGTAAACTTCATAGCTAACCTATTATGTCTTCGATGAGAAATTCATTTACTTCATTCAGGTCATTATATTGAATTTCAAATAGGCTAGAAGATTGGATGATTTTCGCTACCGCATCAAAACCTGTAGCACCTAATACATTATAATTGAATGCATTTTTACTCAGAGTATTAAATGCGTCAAGTTGGCTTAATTGATAAATGGTTAACTCTGTTTCAGGAGAGTATTTAGGAAAAACCACTGCAACAATTTGCGCTGGTTGTAGAGTCGAGTATTGCTTCCAGTTCGACACTTTAACATGGGCAACATCACCTTTTTGTGTGTCCCTGCAAATTGGTGAAAATAGTGCATTTGGATGCCATTCTTTGACTAAATCAATTGAATTGTTTTTTAAGCAGACTGGTCTGTATAAGGGCGAAACCTCGCAAGATGAGGTATCGATGATAGCCATTTCATCTGAATACACTTGCCAACCAGACAATCCTAAATGGGCAGTCAAGGTGCTCTTTCCCGAGCCAGGGAGTGCAGGAAAAATGATTGCTTTGCCGTTTTTAACGAGTACGGCTGAATGAATTAATAATCGTCCATATTCATGTGCGGCAATACACCAATTCATGCCCCACTCTAAAACCGCGGCAGCTTGTGATATTGGTAAGGGTTTGAATGGCGAGTGCTGATCGGAATAAAAGCTAATCTGCGGTTTAATAAATCGTCTCAAAAAAGACTCAAAAACCAAGCTTACTGAAAAATCAATAGGACCGTCGTTATTTGGTGTGTCTGAATATAAACTGTCAACTACGTCGTAAACATGGCGTATATCAGAGGTTAGTTCGAAACGATAACATCCTGTATCAATAATTTTCATTTATATCATTCAGTCCAGAATACTTTTTCAGAAATTAAACGTTGGATCAAATTATCAGCAGAATCTTCTGTAAGACTTAAACAGTTAATTAAATCTAACTTAGTGATACCTTGAGATATATCTGGAAAGTTACTAGATGATGATTGGGGATTTTTGTTAATCAGAAAAGTGGTATTACTACTATATCCACTATAAATAGCAACGCCACTGTTGTCCCCTAAACAAATCATTCTAGATTCAGGTGGTAATCGGTAGCGTTGCATAGTGCTTAATGCGCCTATTTAAAGTTTAGATTACGCTAAAATTAACAAACAACAGGTGACCAATCAGTACTTCCTTCGTCATAACCTAACTCTGACTCGCTAATACCGCTAAAAGACGAACTATTCTTTGATATATACCAGTAAAGGAACACTTCGCTAATAGCTTGCTGTGCTGCTGCTGCCCCTTCAGTGTAGGTTGAATAAAAACCGAAGTAAGTGTTCAGGTATACCGCGGCTAGATGGAAATAAATGTTGTTATCTCCACTTCCATTTGAAGCCAACGCTTCAGAAACTGTCAAAGTTCTAGATGGAAGATCACTTGGAAGAGTTAACGTGTGCTGATAAACCTCTTCGATTGATTCAGCATAACAAGATTCCATAGTTTTATACTCAGAACTATTCTTTCCATAGTTATTTTTACATGTTTTCAACTTTGTAAAGGTCGAATGCATGTTGTTTGAGTATTTTTTCCAATTACCTGGTGAACGACCACCATTAAGGTAAGGCATGGTACAAGTATGACGATCTGTATTAGTTGACAAATTACCTGACAATGCTCCGGAAACCGAACAGGCTCCCCAGACTGATTTGGCTGGAAGGCTAACAATCACTGCTCCGGTGGCCGACTTTTTAAGAAAATTACGGCGCTTATTCACAGCAGAAACATCCTTTTTATACGACTTATCGAATTCATTCATTGATTAAAACCCTTTTTATGCGACTTCTAAAACGCAATTAACTTTATTGAGATCGTAGAAGCAAAAACCACGCCAACACAACAATCCATTGATTTATATATGTTTAATTTGTGTAATATAGTGCAACTGTAAATTTTTTCGACAAGCTAATTTATATCTACATTAGCCGATCGCAAAAGCTGTTTGACATATTTTACAGGTATTGAGTAAGTAATTCCACTAGGCTCGGATAAAATAGTTTCTTTTGTTTCCTTTACAAACACTTTATTAATAACTGCAACGACTTTTCCAGTCTCTACTTCGTATACTGCACTACCGCTATTACCTGGATAAGCAGTTGCATCCATTTGGTAAACTAAGTATGGCTCTCGTAACCGTCTCAAGGTTTTTGCATCCAATTGACTGGAATGTTCAGTGGGGACAATCACCGGCGTCGATGATGCGATAATTCCGCGATGTGTTGCTGGGTATAAACCGAGGATTGCACCAATAGGAAACCCAGTGAAAGCCACTTCTGTTCCATCTGGAATCAAATTGCTATCCGCTAGCTGAAAAGGCTTTAATTTTGTGCTAATGCGCAGTAATGCTAAGTCATGTAATTCATCGACTTCTACTATGTATGCCTCAAACATTTTAGGATAACGGCCAACTCCCGCTAAAACCACACGCTTTTGTTTCGCTGTCTCATCTAAAGGTTTAGCAATGACATGATTATTAGTAACAATATATTGCCCGTTTGCAACAACAAACCCTGTGCCGTGTAAACTGGTTTGCGGCGCTTTAATTGGATCGTAAATTCCAATTCCGACCACAGATTGTTTCGCCTCTTTTACAATATCGACAATATTGTGGGCGTAACCAGCAGAATGTGTAAGTAAAATTGCAAAGGCAAACAAACTTTTAACCAAAATAGACATAAAAGATGCGTTCCATTAAAAAACAAAAAAGTTGTGCAAAAAACTGAATTCTAAGTCATATTTGAATGAAAACCAGCTTTATACGAAGTGAAGTAGCCATGTCGCATCCATACAATAACAATAAAAGTCAGATCGTACCTATTTTTTCAGGCGGAGGCACTCGGTTATCTTGCCATATTGGAATACTTCAGGCTTTACTTGAAATGAATCTGTCATTTAGTCACGTCGTAGGGA
>NZ_JBDWYG010000040.1:0-1707 GCF_039982535.1 Aliiglaciecola sp. | reverse complement strand
ATGTGTTTGCTGTAGGCGATTGCCTAATAGTCACAAAGACAGATGAAGTAAACCGCTTAGCTCAGAGATTTGGATTGATCTGAAAGAAAGATCAAAAGCACACTAATACCTATTGACTAACCTGAGGCTCATATGTGTTATAACTCACCGTTCGATTAACCAATAAACTAACACAGAGAGTGGAACAACCAAAATACAGAACGTTAATATACCTAAGCTAGTTTGAATAATTGCATTAAGCTCAATAACACCTCCTATTAGGTAGTTAAAAGCTAAAGCAAAACCTAACACAGATACTAGGCAAGAAAATCCTCCAGCCAAAAACAACTTAGGAATAGCTGAAAATGCTAGTTTTTTATATAGATAGCGAAAAGATGGGTAGCCAATAATTGAAGATATTAGAGAAACACCAATTGCAATAAAAAGAGAAAAGAAAAAAACAGGTATTAAAGCTAGAACCATTTCACTTTCAACCACAGCTACGACCGTAGCTGACGCTACAAAAGCTAACCAATAACCAGCAAATGTTGAAATGATATAAGTTGTGAATCTAGGCTCAATAGTCATGTGAGTTATAACGCCCCAATATGCCGACGAAAAGAGCGCAGCGAGTTGAGGTCGGAATAATTGGCTTGTTAGGTGCGTTAACCGTATTGTAAACGCAACACAAGCCAAATAAGAAAAGCAATTGAAGAAGTACCATAAATACCAAGAAGTGCCATTCCAATTTTATTTATACCAGCACCGAAACTTTCAGAACGTTTTATAACTTTTTCATTATTCCTTACGTTTAATGAGTGCTCTATGTCGCCGTTAAAAACGTGAAGCCTAACCTGCTTCCAAATATTCTCATAGTGAGGGAATACATTGCTCATTGAGTTTACGATATTAAGTAATGTTCGAATGATTAGAAGTGCAAATATAGATATACAAAAACAAAGTGTTACGGAAAGGATATTTCCTTCCCAGGCTTCTTTGGCTTGCGAACCTATAAGGGCTGTACCAGCAAAAGCTACGGCGAACATAAAAGCTACATACCTAGCACGCAGGTTTTCATGATGACGGTGCGTATCCCATGCGTGATTGTATTCTTGCACGAGAAGATTATCGACTTTGATGGAGTCATCGTCATCTAAACCCTTCTTTAGTTCTGTTAGTGAGTCTTGCATTTCCATGCTCATTTCCCTAGGCACCTAACGTCCGTATTTGCTGCGCAAACTTGCTGGCTATACTTGGCGAAGAATGAGCCCCAGCCAGTGAGTTGGTGTCTGCAATATACGTTTGTTATTGCGCCACCCCACTTCACTATCGCGGCTTTGCCGCCACAGGCTGTTAGCACAACAACTTGATTAAAATTGTTACCCTAGACTAAACCAAACCGCCAGAAAACTGCAACTTTTGATAAACGTTAGATTGAGCTGGTTTTGATAAAACTGGTTGGGGCTGGAAGAATTAAAGTCGAATAAAACCGTTAAGCGAATGCGGAAAAAAGCAGTAATTACCTCGAAGAAATGCGGAAGAACTCCGCCTTTGCGCTAAACAATAAATTCTAAGGCTAAAGCGCTATAACGCTTAACATATGGGGATTTTACGAGTGTTTTTGGCCGAAGGCCAGCGAGTAAAATTCCCACCATGATGTTTTTGTTATGTGCCATCAAAGCCCCCATATTTGATTGGTGATGGCTAAAAGGTAAAAACAAAAATATA